>JAITQP010000128.1 GCA_031288885.1 Prevotellaceae bacterium
TTGCAGCGTAGCGTTCTCGCGCTGCTGGAGGGCGACCTCCTGAAAAGCCTCGAGCTCTATCCGGCCACCATCCCCATTTTACTTTGCGTGATTTTTACCATCCTGCACCTAAAACTCAAGCTCAGGCACGGCGCAGCGGTTATCAAGTGGTCTTTTGCGCTCACCGTGGGCGTTATTGTTGCCTTTTGGCTGTACAAGGTGGTGATTTTCTGCTTAATTCCCAACTCCTAATTATTCTTAAATCCCTGCGCCTGCAACCTCACCGGATTGCCGTTGGGGGGGATGAGTATCGCTCCCTTTTCCGCCTCCACCACGTGCCCAATCACGTGTACGTGCCCCAAATCTTTCACCTTTCCGTGCAGCGAGAGGGGAATGGTGAACAGCAGCTCGTAATCCTCGCCGCCGTTGAGGGCCGCCGTCACCGCGTCAAAGTTCATCTCCTCCGCCATGTCCATGCACTGCTTTGCAATGGGAATTTTATCCAGATAAAGGTGCGCCCCCACGCCGGATTGCTTGCAAATTTGCAGCATGTCGGAGGCAAGCCCGTCCGAAATGTCCACCATGGAGGTAGGCGTTACGTCAGCCTCGCGGAGGTTGAGGATGAGGTCGCGGTTGGCCTCGGGCTTCAGGTACGGCTCAATGATTTGCTCGTGACCTGCCAGCTGCGGGGCGGCGTTGGGGTTGGCCTCAAACACCCTTTTTTCGCGCTCCAGCAGCAGCAAGCCCATGTACGCCGAGCCGAGGCTGCCGGTGATGCAAATCAGGTCGGTGGGCTTGGCGCCGCTGCGGTAAACCACCCTCTCCGGCTCGCACTCGCCCAGCACGCTTACGCCAATGGTAAGCCCCGTGAGCGACGCAGAGGTGTCGCCCCCCACCAAGTCCACCCCGTGACGCTCGCACGCCAGCAGCATCCCCTCGTACAGCTCCTCGATGTGCTCCACGCTGAAGCGCTTTGAAATGCCCAGCGATACCACCATTTGCTTCGGGAAGCCGTTCATGGCGTATATGTCGGAAAAGTTGACCATTGCCGCCTTGTAGCCCAAGTGCTTTAGGGGCACGTAGGTGAGGTCAAAGTGAATGCCCTCGAGCAGCATGTCGGTGGTGAGCAGGCTGCACATGGCGCTTGGGGCGATAACGGCGGCGTCGTCGCCAACGCCCTTGAGGGTGGAGGCGTTGCGCAGCGGTATTTTTTTTGCAAGCCGGTCAATCAGACCAAACTCGCCAAGCTCGCTAATGTTCATTGGTGGTGGTTGTGTGGGTTAGCGTTTGCCGGCGCGTCCGCCGCTTGCTGCGCCTTGCGCCGCGCGGAGGCTCTGCGCTGCTTTCTGTAGCGGCTTTTGCGCCCTTTTGCCTTTGCGGTTTTGCTACCCTCCGCCGCATTTTCCGCGGGGGGAGGTGGGGGCGGCGGAGGCAAAGGTTGGACTTCCAGAAGCTTGAGGTAGATTTCGCGGCACACCCACGCATCGGTGGCGGCGTAGAGCTTTTGCTCGGCGGTGTAGCGCAGGGCTGCCCAGTTGGAGGTTTGCTGCGACTTGGAGATGCGGAGGTTGAGCACAATTGCCGCAATTTTTTTCAGCGCCTTATCCTCTATCCCGTACCTGTCGGTGAGCTGCTGCAAATCGACAAAGCCCTGCGGCTTAAACGCGCCGATGCGCTGCATTCCGCGTATATCTTCGCCAATCGCCACGCCAATTTTGAGCACCTCCTTGCACTGCAGCAGCGCCACCAGCTCCTTTGGAACGCCGATTTTATCTATGCGAAAAAGAAACGCCTCCTCTGCCGTGGAGAGCTGCAGCAGCGACGTACCGTAGTGCACGCCGCGCGTGAAGCTCGGGCGGGTTTCGGTATCGTAGCCCAGTATTGGCTCCTGCATGAGGCGCGATATGGCCGACGACACTTTTTCGCGCTTGTCAACTACCGTAATTTTTCCTCCAAACGCAACGTAGGGCAACTCTTCTATTTCTTCGTGGGTGATGTGGGTGTTAAACATTATGATTATTTAATATGGAAAGAGGGTTATAAACAATTAAGAATGGCTACATACCTCTGGGGTTAATGAGCAGTAGCTCCGGGATATTGCTAAAGTGGCTATCGCTTGTGATAAGGGTAAGGTCATGTACGATGGCAGTTGCTGCAATAATAGCATCCGGCGTTTTTATTTTTTTGCTTCGCCGGATTTGTATGCAACAATCTACTATTTGCTGGGAAAGATCCAATATGTTGAATTTATCAACAAACTTCTGTATCGTGGCTTCGTACTCCTCAGAGCTACGCCATGAAAGCGTTTCTATGGCTGTCATAATAGAAATATTAGCTGTCATATCTATGACACCCGACACAAAGTTCATTGCCCTATCAGGAAGTTGTCCTAAGATATAATCCGATATTACATTAGTATCTATTAGATATTGTCCCATCAATCCCATTCTGAGCGGATTTTTTCAACGTGTTTTCTAAAACTTTCAGCGGCTTCCTTAGAAAAACTTCTAAGCTCATCCGACACCTTGGCGGTTGGTTCTGGAGTATCCTCTTCCTTTAAAATCATTACTACGCCCACCTTATCCAGCAGGTGCATGAGGTTTAAAGCGGACGGATTGTTTACCTCTAACGTCACAGTAGTCATAACAGATTGATTTTTATTATATTGCAAGCAGTCAAATATTCATCCCCATTCCGAGCGCATTTCTTGAACATGCTTCCTAAAACTCTCAGCGGCTTCTTTGGAAAAAGCGTTTCTAAGTATTTCCGACATCTTACCTGTCTTTGCAGGCTTTGCCTCATTCAGGATCCTTACCGTGCCCAGCGTCTCCAGCTCGTGCAGGAGATCTAAAGCGAATTGATTGTGTACCTTTAGCTGTATAATAGTCATAGCCAATTGATTTTTTAGTTACCCTGCAAAAGTACTTATTTTTACTCAAAAATAAAACACCTTTTTACATGTAGCTGTGCGAGGCGAGGTAGCGCGTTACGTAGTCCTCCACTCCGCTCTCCAGCGGGGTGAACTCTTTGGTATACCCCACGCTTCGCAGCTTGCTCATGTCGGCTTCGGTGAAGTACTGGTACTTTTCGCGAATATCCATCGGCGTGTCGACAAAGGAGATGCTTTCGGGGACGCCCATTGCCCGAAAAGTGCTCTTGGTTAAATCAAGAAAGGTGCGCGCTTTGCCTGTGCCCATGTTGTAAATCCCCGATTTGGGGCGCTTCTCCATCAGGAAGATCATAACGTCGCAGAGGTCTTTGACGTAAACAAAATCGCGCATTTGTCCGCCGTCGGGGTAGGCGGGGTTGTGCGAGCGAAACAGCTTCATGCTGCCCGTTTGCCGTATCTGGTTGTAGGCATGAAGCACGACAGAGGCCATGCGCTGCTTGTGGTACTCGTTAGGCCCGTAAACGTTGAAGAACTTGAGCCCAGCCCAAAAAAACGGCGCGCGCTGCTGCCTGAGCGCCCACTTGTCGAAATCATTTTTGGACTTGCCGTACAGGTTTAGCGGGACGAAGCGCTCCACCAGCTCGTGGCTGTCGGAGTAGCCATGCTCGCCGCCGCCGTACGTCGCCGCCGACGAGGCGTATATCAGCGGCAGCCCGAACTCCACGCACGCGCTCCACACGCGCTGCGAGTAGCCAAGGTTGAGCGTTTGCAGCACCTCCGCGCTTGCCTCGGTGGTGGCGGAGCGCGCCCCAAGGTGAAAAATGAGCTCCACGTAGCGGTGGTTGTCCGCGAGCCAGCCAAAAAAGTCGTCCCGCTCCACCAGCGCAGCGTACTTTTTGTGCTCGTAGTTTGGCCTTTTATCTTCGCGCGAAAAATCATCCACCAGCACGAGGTCGCGGTAGCCCTGCTCGTTGAGCGCTCCTGCCAAGCCGCTGGCAATAAATCCTGCCGCTCCTGTTACTACTATCATCGTTTTACGTAAAATTTAAGCTGTTAAACAAATATTGAGCTACACAAACTCCGGCGCTACCTGCCCGCCGTGCGCCAGCGCAAGGAGCGTGGCGACCGCCTTTCGCCCCTCGCCGCCGAGGCTTTGCGTGTAGCAGTTCACGAACATGGCAATGTGCTTGTCGATAACCTCGTCGCTCAGCTCGCGGGCGTAGCGCCTCACAAAAGTACGACTTTCGTAGGGATTTTGCAAAGCGTAGTCCACGCTGCGGCGTAGCGTCCGCCCAAAGGCTTGCTGCTGCCCGCTGTCCACGCTCTTCCCAATGCAGATGCAGCCCAGGGGGATGGGCAGCCCGCTGCGCTGCTCCCACTCCTGCCCAAGGTCGGCCAGCAGGTGCAAGCCTTGCTGCCGGTAGGTGAAGCGGCTCTCGTGGATGAGCACTCCGGCGTCCGCGTTGCCCTGCAAGATTTCCTGCGGGATATCCGAAAAGAGCTTTTCGCTCAACCGGCTCACCTGCGGAAACGCCATGCGCAGCAAAAACGCCGCAGTGGTATACTTTCCCGGGATAGCCACCCGCGTTTCCTCGGTCAGCTTTTGCGGCTTTTTGGCCACCAAAAGCGGCCCGTTTCCTCTCCCCAGCGCGCTGCCGGCATCCAAAATGGAGTATTTGTCGGCAACGTGGGCGTACGCGGCGTAGCTCAGCTTGGTGGCCTCCGCCTCGCCGGCAAAGGCTGCGCGGTTGAGCTCCTCCACGTCCGCCAGCCGCACGTCAAACGTCAGGCCTTCGGTATCGACCTTGCCGTGCAGCATGGCGTGGAAAATAAAGGTGTCGTTGGGACAGGTGGAAAAAGATAAATGCATATTTAGTTAAGGATTTGTTTTTTTTTCTTTATCTTTGTGCCTTGGTAAACGGGACAATAGAATAGAGTTGTTTTTATTCTCATATACAAAAATACAACTTTATTCGCTGATAGCCAAATTTCTATCCCAGCATAATTTTCACATCACAGCTAATGAGAAAACTCATTTAAACAATGAGACGTATTTTTACAATACTTCTGGTTATTACTCTTCTCCATTCTTGCACTGACGATTACTCGTCGGAAGTGTTATATGCCTTGCAGTGTAGCGGAGAAAACCGTATAGAGCTCGAAAAGGTATTGACCCACTTTTCGCAGAGCCCGGCAGACAGCCTGAAATTTCGGGCTGCGGAGTTCCTCATCGGTAGCATGCCCGGACACTACTCCCTGCACAATGTTGCTATCGAAAGGAAAATCGACGAAGAATACTCCAATTTGCCCCTGCTTATTACCAATACGCAGTTTTGCGGCGCTCGGCAGTACAGTCAGCGTAGGCGTGCCCATTGTAACGGATATTACCTACTATGGGTTTTTCCCTAAAGAGTATAGCCAACCACCCAAGGACGCAAGCGATGCGTACGGTACGGCCACGCCCCAGAAGCTGTTGGTGGCACACAACCTCGGCAGCGGCTTGATGAGTTGCTACGTTATGACCATCATACCTGCAAAGGAGTGTGCTGCGAAAAACGCTACGGCAGCAGCAAAGTTATTCTACAAAGACAGCTGCGCCAATTTTAGCGGGGCTGTTGTTTACAACACCTTAACGAACAGCACCGTCTGCATAGAGCGGTATCGTCAGGGCAAGAAATATGCCAGCGCCTCGATGTTCAACAGCGAAGATTGCTTAGGTAGTGGGCTGTACAACATAATTATACTGCAATGAAAACGCTAAACACACTGCTGCTATGCAGCGCCATATTTTTTCCCCTAAACAGCGTAGCGCAAGAATACTACGCACCGGGAAAGGTAATTAACGGTAACGGTTTTACCTACGTATGCTCAGATCAATATGAGAGTACCATACTCTTATACAACAAGAATAACGTGTTTACCGGTGAGCCGCAAAGAAAAAAAGACGGTTCATTAGTTGGTCTCGACGAAATAAGACCATATAAAAGAACGCCGGAGTTGGCTACGAAAATATTTAAGGCCATTTCTTCCTGCCTCACGCCTACCGATAGGGTAACAGTGGCAGGAGAGTTGCTATTATTAGCCATGTACATCGACTCTAACACCGGAAAAATTACGGAGATAGACTACAACTTTTTTCTACATGAGAACGCGTGGTCTCGGCTGGCGCCGGAAAAATTTTACTTGATAGAGCAGTCGCTCAAGCAAAATGTAACATTCGAAATCCTGCCGGACGGCAAGGGGTTGAACTATAACCTTTGTGGAACGCCGGTAAAGGTACCCAACTGCGGATTTTTGACGCCCCACCTTACCGACTCAACCAAATTTTATGAGGTGAATAATGGCGTGGAAATTTTACATACTTGCCCGACAGGGCTATACTTCAACGTCAAAAAGTGCACGTGCACGTGGTCGTGGGATCTTTAGCGAGGCAAGTGCGAAAAGTCTTGCGCCGGCAGTCGAAAAATTACGTTGC
>JAITQP010000150.1 GCA_031288885.1 Prevotellaceae bacterium
AGCATGCACAAGGCGTTCATAAACAGCTCGCCTACCCACGAGATGTATGGAGACGCATTGGGGAAGATAGCGCCGGTAAAAACGCCGGCCGCAAGCGCAATGAGAATTTGCCAGTGGAGTTTCATGCTATATTATCTAAATATTTGTACCCGCTTCCGGTGTTCAGCAGCAGCACCGTTTCGCCGTTTTTGATCCAACCCGAGCGGAATTGCCTCCCGCCCCCGAAAAATACGCCGGTTGCTTCGTCGAGCATAGACACAAACGATTTGCTGTTCGCCTCGTTGACGTCTGTTGTGTGCAACGCGGTAACATGCGCAATGCCTGTTTCGCGTTTTATCGTTTCTACCAGCCGCGTATCGGACGGGTTGTCCGATGCGGTGGTGACCACTACTATTTTTGCCTTCTCTTTTCCGCCGGCAAGCTCCGTAAACTTACTCCATATATCCGGAGCAGACCCGCCTCCACCGATAATAATCAAAGCCCCCTTTTCCGGCCCATGCCTTGTTGTGCCGTCCTTAATAGTAACGGGTGATTGTGCAAATCCAATGTTTACTGCGCACAAAAATACAAAAAAACTAACTTTCCGTTTCATAAAATTTACTTTTTAATTGAACTCATTGATTTATACTCTTCATTACCTATCGGTTATTGGGGATGCTTTGCATCCCATTGATATTCGGAATACGGACGCACCATTTGCTCATATACGTGGTGCGTCGGCAAATCATTCGGCAGCTGCGCCAAGCGGCCGTATCTTCTGGCATCAAACCATCGGTGCCCTTCCCCGTAGAGCGAATACCTGCGCTGGTTGAGCAGCTCGTCAATTAATGCTTCTTTATCGTTGATAATGTCAGGCTTTGCGGTGGCAATGTCCTGCAATCCGGCTGCCGTACGTATTTTATTCAGCGCTGCTACTGCATCTGCCAACGTACCGGTACTGGTGTGAATTTTCGCTTCGGCATAAATTAAAATTAGCTCTTCGTTCCGCAGGATGGAAACAGGCGACGATTGTGTAGGATACATATTCACGCGGTTCGTTCTGCCAATTGGCAGGAAAACCCACTGCCGCTCTGTCCACATTGGGGTGTTTCAGGAAAAGATACTCCAACTTTTGCCTGAATGTATGCTTGGAGTTAACTAAAATAAAACGCTCACCCTAAGTGCGCTGTTCTGACGGGAAGCGGGGTGAGCACGTTGCCCCAAAGGTACAAACAATATTTGAATCTGCAAGAATTGGGGGATAAAAAGTCTGAGCGTATTTTTTTTTGCGCCTGTGAGTTTTTGTTTTCACAAAAAATGCCTATATTTGCGGTAGAATTACAGAGCGAATTGTTAGAGGCAAGCATCAGGTTCAAGTCCTGAATCGTTCACCGAGATAGGGGGGAAGTCCGGTAGTGGAGTCATAAGCCCTCGTTCTCGACCAGCCCGACAGAGCAATATCTGTCAAAATAAAAGAGGTTGCGTAACGCAGCCTCTTTTGATTTGTGTTAACCCTAACCGGATTTTACCGCAAACATACACCCAAACCCAACCATGCTCCACGAAAAGCTGAAGAGCTACCGGCTTATTTTAGCCTCGCAGTCGCCGCGGCGGCAGGCGCTGATAAAAGGCTTGGACGTGCCGGTTACGCTGGCGCCCGCCTACCACGTCGATGAGGCGTTCCCGCCGGAGATGCCAAAGGAGGAAGTCCCCATTTTTTTGGCGCGCGCCAAGTCCGGCGCCTACCCGCACCCGCTGGACGACCGCGATGTGCTGATAACCGCCGATACGCTGGTGTGGTGCAAGGGCGAGTTTCTGGGCAAGCCGGCAGGCGAAGCCGACGCCCGCCGGATGCTGCGCCTGATGTCGGGGAGCACGCACGAGGTGCTCACGGGCGTGTGCCTGCGCAGTAGCCGCCAAACCAAAACTTTCCTCTCGTCAACGCTGGTGCGCTTCCGGCCGCTGGCGGAGGACGAAATCTCCTACTACCTCTCCGCCTACCAGCCCTACGACAAGGCCGGCGCCTACGGCATTCAGGAGTGGATAGGCTACGCCGCCATTGAGCGCATCGAAGGGTCGTACTACAACGTAATGGGGCTGCCCATGCAGCGGCTCTACGTGGAGCTGGAAAAGATGATTTGATGCACGGTGGTGCAATGCTATGCAGCAAAAAAGTTGTATATTTGCAGAAGTTTTTTCGCAAGTATATTTTATATTTTGCGCATACAACCAACAAGCACAACTCAACATTAATCATAACCATCCTTGAACGAGTCGCTACTAAAAACGCTAACGCAACTTTTTGCTCTGTTTGTGGTCAAGGCTCAGGTAACCCAGCAGGCTGCACAGCTCGTCTTTGCCCGATTTCTGGAAAATAAAGATTTGGCGGATGAGCAGAGCGAAATCTTTTTGCAGCAATTTGACGATATCTACACGCGCTTTAAGCATGACAACGATCAGCTGGAGCAGCTGCACGCCGAAACAAAGCACCTCTTTCACCACCAGCTCGCCAAGCTCTCCGAAGAGGTGAACTACGATAACGAGCAGCGCCAAAAAATTTGGGTCGTACTGCAGCTCATCGAGTTTCTGGGCGACCTGAACATTGCCACCCCCGAAATTGTGGAGGCGGCGCGGCGCTTTGCGGGGCTGCTGCGCATCAGCCAGCGGGAGTTCAACAACTGCATGTGCTTTATGCTGGGCAACGAAAGCTCCATGCCGATGAACGAAAACCTCCTGCTGGTGTCGCACGAAAACCCTTTCCCCGATTCCGGCGTACGATTTCTGGAGAATAAAAAGCTGGTGGGGAAAATCTTTGTCCTCCTCATTGAGAGCACCAATACGTTGCTGGTTAAATATTTTGGCAAGAGCAACTTTTTCCTCAACGGGCGCAACCTCAACGTAGGCCGGTCGTACGTTTTTGGCGTAGGCTCGGTGATACGCAGCCCCCGCATCGACCCCATTTACTACAACAAGGTCGTCAGCACGTTTACGCAGAACGAGGAGGACGAGGGGATAACCTTCGTGGCGCACGACATCAGCTACCGCTTTAGCGGGAGCAAGGACGGCGTGCACCCCTTCTCCTTCCACGCCCGCTCGGGCGAGCTGGTGGCCATCATGGGCGGAAGCGGCGTGGGGAAGTCAACGCTGCTCAACCTGCTCAACGGGCACCTCAAGCTGCGCACGGGGCAAATCACCATCAACGGGCACGACATCCACGCCGACCCCGAAAGCGTGGACGGCGTTATTGGCTACGTGCCGCAGGACGAGCTGCTCGTGGAGGAGCTCACGGTGTACGAAAACCTCTACTACAACGCCCTGCTCTGCTTTCGCGACTACAGCAAGGAGCAGATAGAGCAGGAGATTTCCACCGTTATCGAGCAGTTTGACCTCGTGGAGGCGCGCAACCTCAAGGTGGGCAACCCGCTCAACAAGTTCATCAGCGGCGGGCAGCGCAAGCGGCTCAACATTGCGCTGGAGCTCATGCGCCAGCCCTCCGTGCTCTTTGTGGACGAGCCCACCTCGGGACTTTCGTCCATCGACTCGGAAAAGGTAACGCTGCTGCTCAAGCGGCAGGCCATGCGCGGAAAGCTGGTGGTGGTGAACATTCACCAGCCGTCGAGCGACCTGTTCAAGCTCTTCAACCGCGTGCTGGTGATGGACCACGGCGGGCGGGTTATCTTTCAGGGAAACCCGATGGACGCCATCGTGTATTTTAAGGAGGCTGCCCACTTCATCAATCCGGAGGAGAGCGAGTGCGTCACCTGCGGCAACGTCAACCCCGACCTCATCCTGCGGGTGGTGGAGGCGCGCGTGGTAAACGAGTACGGACGGCTTACGCGAAAGCGCCGGCGAACGGCCGAGGAGTGGTACCGGCGCTACATGAAGAAAATAAGCCCGCGCATCTGGAGCGAGCATCCGCCCAAAAACGAGCTGCCCAAAAACGACTTCAAAATCCCCGGGCGCCTCCAGCAAATGCTGGTGTTCATGCGGCGCAACATCAAAGCCAAGCTCGCCAACCGGCAGTACATGCTCATCACGCTGCTCGAGGCGCCCGTGCTGGCGCTCATTCTGGGGTACTTCACCAAGTTTATTGCCGGAACGCCGAGCAACCCCAACGAGTACGTTTTTAGCGAAAACGTCAACATCCCCTCCTACCTCTTTATGTGCGTGGTGGGGGCTATTTTCTTCGGGCTCACGGCGAGCGCGCAGGAAATCATAAAGGACAGAAAGCTGCTGCAGCGCGAAAAATTCCTCAACCTCAGCCGCAACAGCTACCTGCTCTCCAAGGTGTTTGTAATGTTTATCGTTTCCGCCATACAGTCGCTTTCGTTCATCCTTGTGGGCAACTCCGTTTTGGAGATTGACGGGCTTACGCCGCAGTTCTTTGCCATCATGTTCTCCGCGTCGGTATGCGCCAACCTCATTGGGCTCAACATTTCGTCGGCGCTCAACTCGGAGGTGGCGATATACATCCTCATTCCGCTCATTCTGGTGCCCCAGCTGCTGTTCAGCGGCGTGGTGGTGCGCTTCGACAAGCTGCACAAGGCGCTCCTCACCTCCTCCAACGTGCCGGTAGTGGCCGATGCGATGGTGTCGCGCTGGGCGTACGAAGCCCTCGCCGTGGCGCAGTTTAGCGACAACCGCTACGAAAAGCACTTTTTTGGCTACGATATGCAGCTGAGCCGCCTGTCCTACGCCTCGGGCTACTACCTTCCGCAGCTCGAAATCAACGCCGGCTCGGTGCTGCGCGACGCCAAAAGCAACGCCGCGCTCGCCGCCGACCGGCTGCTGCTGCTCCGCAACGAGCTGCCCACGGCGCGCCACATGGCAACCCCCTACGGCATAACAATTCCCTTGCCCGACAGCTTTGCTGTTGCCGCCTACACGCCGCAGTACGAGCAGCAGCTGAAGCAAAGCTTAGCGGCGCTGCGGGAGGCCATATCCGCTCAGGCAAGCAACGCCTCGCGCGCGCGCAACCGCAAGGTGCTGGAGCTGGAGCAGCAGCTGGGCGGGCAGCAGGCGCTGGTGGCCTTTAAGCGAAAATACCACAACAACGCAATGGCGGAGGTGGCGCTCAACCAAAATGACTTTGAAAAAATCCGCATAAGCAACGACGGGTATTTGGTGCAGGTAAAAGACCCCATCTTTCGCGAGCCCTCGTCGCGCGTTGGGCGGGCGCACCTCTACGCGCCCTACAAGATGCTCGGCAGCGCAAAAATCAAAACGATATGGTTCAACATCGGCGTAATGTGGCTGGGGAGCATCCTGCTCTACGCCATGCTCTACTTCGACGGGCTGAGAATTATCGTAACGCAGGCCGAAAAAATGGCCATGCGCCGGATAGCAAAGCGAATTGCAAGGATAATTCCGCGATAGAAAATGAACAACAATAAAAACATCCGAATGAAAAAAACAAAAACACTTGCTATGCTATGCTTGTCTAACAGCTTTGGCGGTTTAGAGATGAACACGGTGCGGCTGGCAAAATGGTTGAACGATTTAGGGTATTTCAGCGTTGTATTTATTGGAGGAAAGGGAACACCCGTGATGCAGTTTGCGCAAGAGGTGCAGCTACCTGTAGCCTTCATGAAGTCTTATGTTCGCTACGCGGACATACTCGGTGCATATCGCCTCCTAAAAGCGCTACGCTCAACAGGTGCGGAAGCGTTGTTTACCGCTAACAACCGCAACATAAGTTTACTCTCCGTGCTGCGGTGGGTATGGCGTTACCGGAAACCAATAGTGTATCAGCAGCAAATGGATTTAGTCATCGACAAGAAGGACATTCTTCACACCTTCCGCTTTGCCGCCATCGACCTGTGGATTGCCCCGCTGGACAGCATACGGAACGACGTCCTGCGGCATACGCGCGTCAACCCCAATAAAATCAAGGTTATTCCTTTGGGGATTGAGGTTGAGCCGCTTCTCGCGAGCAGGCAAGGCGCTGCACAGGCGCGGGCGCGGCTTGGCATCAAGCCTCAACATCCCCTGCTGGGTATTGTGGGCAGAATAGACAGACTCAAGGGACAACTGGTGCTGCTACAGGCAATAAAACTGCTGCAAAGCCGCAGCATTTTTGTGGAAACGCTGATAACGGGAGAGCCAACGCGCAACACGCGGCAGGAGTACTTGGAGGAGTTGCTCACGTTTGTGCGTGACAACAACCTACAGCCCTTTGTCCACTTTTGCCCGTTCACGTCGGATGTTGCCACAGTTTACTCGGCAATTGATGTGCTGGTGATGGCGTCGCAGCGTGAAACCTACGGCATGGTAACCGCCGAGGCAATGCTTTTTGGGTTGCCCGTGGTGGGTACCCGTGCGGGCGGCACGGTAGAGTTGCTGGATAAGTATGACGGATGCTTGCTCTTTGACCCTGGCAACGCCGAAGACCTCGCCGACAAGTTGCAAGAGATGCTCGCAAACATGGATGCCTTCAGGGCAAAAACTCGCCACGCTTCCACACAGGTAGCGCGCTATCTGTCGCATGTGGAGGAGTGCAGGGCTATAAAAAAGGCTATTGATGAAATCCACTTCCCCTGATTTTTATCTATGAAAAAATACGTAAAATTTCTATTTTTCCATAGATAAATGTATACTTGCAGAAATTTATACTGATTTGTCGAGTGAAAAGGTAACAACCTCGTAGAGGTTGATTTTGTAGTGCAGAGCTGTCAAGCCCCAACGCCCTTGCCCCTGAACGGTGGCTTCGCAACGTCGGCTGCCAAATACTTGTCGCGCACTTTGACGTAAATTTTTGTGCCGGCTGCTGCGTATGCGGCCTGCACGTAGCCCATGCCTATGCTTAGCTTGGTCAGCGGCGACATTGTTCCGCTGGTCACCTCGCCTATTTTTTCCTGCCTGTCGTTGTAAATCTCGTATCCGGCGCGCGCCACGCCTCTGTCGCTAAGCGCAAAGCCTACCAGCTTGCGCTGCACGCCTGCCGCCTTCTGCGCAAGCAAGGCCTCTTTGCCAACAAAATCTTTGGTGAGCTTGGTAATCCAGCCCAAACCGGCTTCGAGCGGCGTGGTGTGGTCGTTGAGCTCGTGCCCGTAGAGGCAGTAGCCCATTTCGAGGCGCAGCGTATCGCGCGCACCCAAGCCTATGGGCTGTATCCCAAATTCTTTTCCTGCCTCCATCACGGCGTGCCACAGCTTTTCCGCCTCGCCGGTGCGCACGTACAGCTCGCAGCCGCCAGCGCCCGTGTAGCCTGTGGTGGAAAGAATAACGCGCTCAACTCCGGCAAACGTTACCTCCTTAAAGGTGTAGTACTCCATGTTTTCGAGCGGCTCGCCGCACAGCTTTTGCATAGCCCGCAGCGCCAGCGGCCCCTGCACCGCCAGCTGCGCGTAGTCGGCGGAGGCGTTAATAAAATCAGCGCCCACCGTTAGCCCGAGCTGCGCGGCGTAGCGGCTTGCCGCCGCAAAATCCTTGTCCACGTTGGCGGCGTTGACCACCAGCAGGTATTTTTCTTCGCTAAAGCGGTAAACGAGCAGGTCGTCCACCACGCCGCCGTCTTCGTGCATAAGGCACGAGTACTGCGCCTTGCCGTTGACGAGCGCGGCAGCGTCGTTGCAGGTGATGTGCTGTATGAAGGGCAGCGCTTGCTTGCCCAGCACCCAAAATTCGCCCATGTGGCTCACGTCAAATACGCCCAGCTTGCGGCACACGCAGATATGCTCATCGCTAATACCGGTGTACTCTATCGGCATGTTATATCCTGCAAACGGCGCCATGCGCGCCCCTAATGATTCGTGAATGTGGGTAAAGGGAGTAGTCAGCATATTTACGCAATATATAATATAAAAAGGCTGTGCTCTCACACAGCCATTTGTTATTTTTTCTTCTTCTTTTTTGACTCAGTTTTTTTCTTATCTTCTTTTTTGTCAGATTTTTTATTCCCCTTCTTACCCTTTACGGCAGCAATCGAGTCTGCTCTGGCTTGCTCCTGCTGCAGCTGTAATTCTCGCTCCTGCTTATCTCGCACCTCCTTGTCGGCCAGCATTTGTTTTTTTAGCGTATTCCGCATGCCCCAGCGCTGCTTATCGTACTCCTTGTAGTGCCGCCCCGACAAGGCTTTTTTGACTTCTCTTTCGCGCGCTTCGCTCAGCTTGTCAAGAGGGGAGTCGCCTTTTTTCTTTTTCGGCGCCCCGAGAGCAGCCGTCTCAGGTGAGGTTATACTAAGCACCAGCTCCTGCAACATTTCCTCATACCTTAAATTAATATCCTGAATTGCGGTGAACTCCTCAGGGTCCAAGTCCAACCTCTCCTTCATCATCCGGCTCAAAAAATCCGCTCGCGCTTCCGCTGTAGATATGCGCACCAGCGATGTATCCTCTAACGGTGTGCTGGCAGCATTCACTGTAAACGGCATGGTAACCAATGCCAACAATAGCAATAAAAATAATTTTTTCATGTTATAATGTGAGTAATAAATTACGTAAAACTTGGCCTCCTGTTTGCCATTCAAATACAACAAAAAATTTACATGAATTGAGCCGCTAAGGTAGTGATTTTTTGCTGATGATTGCATGGTTTTTTTTTTGAAAAAAATTATATTCTCTTAAAAACCTATAACCTACGCCAAATCAAATCGCTGTGGCTTGTTGAAAAAAATATTTAAAAATTACGAAACGCGCCGGAGGCGGGCACACATAGAGCCAAATTTTGCGCTACATTTGTACCCTTAAAATTTGAAATGTAAAAGAACGTATGAAGGTTTTGAAATTCGGCGGCACCTCGGTGGGCAGCGCAGAGCGCATGAAGGCGCTCCTTACGCTGATTGTAAACGATGAGCCGAAGATTGTTGTGCTCTCCGCCATGAGCGGCACTACCAACTGTCTGGTGGAAATAGCGTCGCTGCTGCGCCAAAAAAAGCAGGGCGAGGCGGCGACCGCCATCGCCAGCTTAGAAGAAAAATATGCCGGCGTTGTGGCAGCGCTATACGCTACACCCGCGTATGCGACGGAGGCGGCGGCTTCGCTCAAGGCGCACTTTGACCTGCTGAGGAGCTTTTCGGCTGAGCATTTTTCGTGCAGGGAGGAGCGCGTGATTTTGGCGCAGGGCGAGCTCATGAGCACCCTGCTCCAAAACCTGTACCTCAACGAGCAGGGCGTGCAGTCGGTGCTGCTGCCCGCGCTCAGCTTTATGCGCAAAGACCAGCACGACGAGCCCGACATGTACTTCATTCGCGAAATGCTAAAGCGGGAGCTGGCGCAGCGCCCCGACTGCAAGCTGTTCATCACGCAGGGCTACATTTGCCGCAGCTTTGCGGGCGAGGTGGATAACCTCAAGCGCGGCGGCAGCGACTACTCCGCCTCCATCATTGGCGCGGCCATCGGCGCGGAGGAGGTGCAAATATGGACAGACATTGACGGGTTTCATAACAACGACCCGCGCGTGGTCGAAAAAACGCACTCCATATCGCACCTCTCGTTTGACGAGGCGTCGGAGCTGGCGTACTTTGGCGCAAAAATCCTCCACCCCACCTGCGTAATCCCCGTGCAGGAGGCAAAAATTCCGCTGTGGATAAAAAATACCATGGAGCCAACCGCTTTTGGCACGCTCATCAGCACCGAAACAAAGCTGGCGGCCATAAAGGCGGTTGCCGCCAAGGACAACATTACGGCTGTCAAAATAAAGTCGGGGCGTATGCTGCTTGCCTACGGGTTTATCCGGCAAATATTTGAGGTGTTTGAGGATTACAAAACGCCCATTGACATGATTACCACGTCGGAGGTGGCTGTTTCGTTGACCATCGACGACACCTCGAACTTGGACAAAATCGTGAGCAAGCTGAAGCCTTTTGGCGTCGTGGAGGTGGACTCGGATATGACCATCATTTGCGTTGTGGGGAATAAGATTTCGGAGAGCAACGGCGTGGCTGCAAAAATTCTCAGCGCGCTCTCCAGCATTCCCATCCGCATGATTTCGTTTGGCGGAAGCCGCTACAACGTGAGCCTGCTGGTGGACAGCGCCTATAAAAAAGCGGCCATGGAAGCCCTGAACGAGAAGCTGTTTTGACGTCAGCTTTCAAGCTTCAGCTTTCAAATTGTGCGCCAACCTAATTCGTAATTCCTAATTCTTAATTCTTAATTAAAAGAGAGATGTTTTTTCCGATAGATAAATTTCATGCCATCCCTACGCCATTCTACTTTTACGATGTGGAGCTGTTTCGGCGTACGGCGCAGGCTGCGCTGAGCGAAGCGCAAAAATATGGCTATACTATTCACTACGCGCTCAAGGCAAACGCCAACGAAAAGCTGCTGCGCCTGCTAAGCGGCATGGGCTTTGGCGCCGACTGCGTGAGCGGCGCGGAGGTGCAGCGGGCTATCGACTGCGGGTTTGCGCCGCAGGGCATTGCCTTTGCGGGCGTCGGAAAGCGCGACGACGAAATTTGCTTGGGCATTGACCACCGGATTTTTTCGTTCAACTGCGAATCGGAGCAGGAGCTGGAGGTGGTAAACGAGCTGGCTAAGGCCAAGGGCACGGCGGCGCAGGTTGCGCTGCGCATCAACCCCAACGTGGACGCGCATACGCACGCGCACATTACCACCGGGCTGGACGAAAATAAGTTTGGCATTAACCTGTGGCAGCTGAACGATGTGGCCAAAAAGGTGCAACAGCTGAGCCACCTGAAGCTGGTTTGCATACACTTTCACATAGGCTCGCAGATAGCGGAGCTGGAGCCGTTTGTGGAGCTGTGCGCTAAGGTAAACGAGCTGCAGGAGCAGCTGGCGCAGGTTGGGGTAACGGTGGAGCACGTGAACGTTGGCGGCGGGCTGGGCGTGGACTACGAAAACCCCGACGAAAACAGCATCCCCCAGTTTGCGGCCTACTTTGCCACGCTAAACCGGCACATCAAGCTGCGCAAGGGGCAGCAGCTGCACTGCGAGCTGGGACGCTCCATTGTGGCGCAGTGCGGCGCGCTCATCACAAAATGCCTGTACGTAAAAGAGCTGCAAAAAAAGAACTTTGTGGTGGTGGACGCCGGCATGACCGACCTCATTCGTCCGGCGCTCTACGGCGCATACCACAAGATAGAAAACATCACCCCGCAGCGCAACAGCAAAAAAGTGTACGACGTGGTAGGCCCCATTTGCGAAAGCAGCGACGTTTTCAGCAAGGATGTTGCGCTTCCGCAAACGCAGCGCGGCGACCTCATCGCCATTCGCACCGCAGGGGCATACGGCGAGGTGATGGCTTCGCGCTACAACCTGCGGCAGCTACCAAAGGCCTACTTCTCGGATGAGGTGTAGGGTAACACTTTCAAAACCAGCGTTTTTAATCTATGCTGTCATGTAGTAGCCGTTGGGTGTCCACCATATTGAACAAAATCAGACGTTTCCGACGTATAGCGGCGCCAACTCCGGTGAGATTTGTATTGTTGAAACAGGGGGGGTATAAGAATTTAGTTTTGAAGTAACGCTTGTGCAGCCGCCATTTGGTCGCCCATTGGCTCAATATAAATGACGGAATACCCTACACCACCGGCAGCGTTGCTCACGTAGCATTGAGCGTTATGTATATGGCTTGCTATTTCAAATACAGCGTATGCTACTCCACGCTTTGCTACAAGCACCTTTCCTGATGCGCTTATAGGCTGGTTGTCCACAGCGTGTACTGCAGGCTTGCTTATAGTTACAGCGTTAACATCCGCCATTTCACTTGCGCCGATTAGCGTTGTTACGCTCATTACTCTACCAGCGTATAGCATTTCTTTAAAAATACTTATGCTATCCCATCTATTAACATAAAGGTTACCAGCAGGATAAGCGGTGTCTCGAATATAAAGAACATCCCTCACGTAAATGCTATCGCTGAGGTTCCCATCAACATAGACGCTATCCCTGACTTCAATGCTGTCAATAGTATGCAGGGATATAACCGGACTTACGTAAAGGCACGCGCCCTGCCCGTATGCGCTTGCACTATGAACCACAGCGTTTAAGTTGACCGAAACGGCATATTCGCCGGAATCGGCTATTTCCAGCAGGTAGGTTGTGTGAGGATTGTTATAAAAAAGTACTTTTTCGGAAGTTGATGCAAAATCGTTTTCAGCTTTAACCTCGGCTATTTTAATGCCTTTTATTTCAGGGTAATAGTCTAATCGATATTTTTCCACCCCCGATTCTGTTTCGCCGCAGGCAGAAGTGAGCGCCGTTACTGCAACGGTAACGAGAAAAAGTATCTTCTTCATAACAGTAAATTATGAGTACATTATTGCTATCAACTTAAGCAACCTTTTCATGTTGTAAAAATTTTGGCTGTTTCAAACTGTTGCAAAGGTAAGAAAATTGTTTTTAAGTTGCAAAAGTTGAATTAAAAAACGTTATAACAACAACGCCAATACCCATTCAAAAACTTCATTCAGCACCAAAGCCGGATACGATTTAACGTTTTCGAAGCGCGGGTTGGGTCTTTTGTCCGTTTCAGGGCTCTGCGCCTTGCAAAGCATTCCAGATACCACAAAATTTCAAAAATACAAGTAAATCACAACTTGTCGGAAAAGGGTTGTTGTCGAGTAAGTCTTTTTTACAGAAATTCTTTCCCGCCGTCAATCAGCGCCAACCGTAGCAGGTTCAGCGCGCTGTAGGAGGCGCGGAGGATGGTTCGTTCTCTGTCGCCGCCCAAGCTCAGCTGGCGGGAGGTAACGTTGT
>JAITQP010000175.1 GCA_031288885.1 Prevotellaceae bacterium
TAATTCTAATGTATTCCCCAGCTAAAACAGCAACCTCACCTCCATATTTCCGCTGTGCACCACGCGGCCGGTGGGTAGCCTGCGGCCGGAGTAAAGGCAGCTCAGCTCCAGCCCCCTGCCGAGCATTCGCCGCAGGGTGGCGCTCCACGTAAAGTTGCGTCCGGCGCTGTAGCCTTGCAGCATTTCGTAGGCTACGGCGCTGTTGCCGTCGCCGGTAAAGGCGGCGGCAATAAACCCCAGCCCGCCCGCCACCATGCCCTTTTTGGGCAGGTTGCAGGTGATTTCCGCCAGCGCGTCGTGCAGCTGCGCATCCTCGGCGCTGGCGCGGTTTTTCTTTACCGAAAGCTTGTAGGAGATATTTACGCGCAGGTGCATGAGCGGGGTCAGCTCGCCGGCTGCGCTGAGCGAGCGCTGCAAAATGTCGTAGCCTGCGCCGGCTTGGGCGTACTGCGCGCCGTAGGTTTTTTCCTCGCGCTGCGCCCCTGCGGTTAGCAGCAGCATGTCCGTCAGCCGCTGCGCTGCGCTGAGCCCCACCGCGCTGCTTTGGCGGAGCTCAAATCCGTTTACGAGCATGTACTTTGCCCTGCTGCCCTGCCACGTCAGCTCCAGCTTGGTGCGCGCGCCCGGGGTGAGGTAGGTGAGCGTGTTGAGCGCGGTGTAGCTTTGGTTTACCACCGCGCTGTCGCTGAGCGGCTCGCTGTAGAAGGGGTTGGCGTTTTGGGCAAAGTCGCTGCGCAGGCTTTTGTGCGCGTTGCTGAACGAAAACATGTTGCTAAACCTCGACAGCACCCCCTGCACGCCGCTGCGCTGCTGCCAGAGCATTGCCGGTAGCAGGCTGAGCTGAAAGGAAAATCTTCCGGCGTAGGTCTGCACGTACTCGCGCGACGGCAGCGCAACCCGAATGTAGGAGGCCTCGTCGCGAAAGGCAGCGACCTCAAACTCGTTGAGCTCTTTCACGCCGTTGCTGTTGTAGTCGCGCCACGCGTAGATGCCCTGCCCCGTGCCTATCTCCACGTAGATGAAGTCCTGCTTGGGCTCCATGCCTGCGCCCAGCTCGTACAGCGCGGAGGTGTTGATAAATCCCTTTATAAAAGTGCCCGAAAGCTCCTCCCGCCCCAGCAGCAGGTTTTCGGTGGCGGCGCTGTCGGCGTAGCGCACGTGGCGGAAGGTGCCGGTGAATTTGCTGCGGAGGATTTTCCCGTTCAGCTCGCTGGCAAGCCCCGCCTCCTGCGCCTGCGTAAAGGGCTTCATTTCGGTTTGGCGGGGGATAAAATCCACGCGGTTGCGGGCAAAGATTGTCGCCGCGTGCCTCCCGCTGTCGCTCCGCAAAAATATTTCTTCCGTATGAAACGCTTTGCCGGAGGGCTGCAGCGTTTGGTTTACGATGATGCTGTTGTGCTCCAGCTCGCCGCGCACGCCCGCCGTGAGCCGCCAAAATCCCTGCGCCACCTCGCCTTTTGCCCGAACAAACTGCGTGCTGCGGTGGCTTTGCAGCGTGCGCAGCACGCTGGCGTTGGCAGCGCCGGTAAAGCGACGCTGCCGCAGCCGGAGGTCGGCGCGCAGCATGCCGCCCTGCATGGCGGAAAACGAGGAGTCCAAGGGGCTGAGCGCAGCGTCGGTTGCGCCGGCGTTGACCATCGTTAGCGAGGCGCTGAAGCGGAGCTTGTCGGCGTAGCGGTAGCCCAGCAGGCCGGAGTACTGCTGAAAATTTCGTCCCGTGAGCTCGCCCTCCATGTTCCAATCGCGCTCGTACTCGGCGCTGACAAAGCGCTCGGGAGCCTCAAAATTTTTGTCGAACAGCAGCGCGGTAGCGGTAGCCACAACGTGGCTTTGGGCGCCTACGCTCCACGTTTTATCGCCCTTCAGGTTTACGGCAAAGCCGGTTTTGTCAACGCTGGGGTTGGCGGCAAAAAGGTTTGCGCTGCTGCCGGAGAGCGCGGCGTTGAGCGCAACGGCGCCGCTCGTGTCTGCGCCCAGCGCGCCGCCGGCTGTGAGCAGGATTTTTCGCTTGGGGGTGACCAGCGCCTGCACCGGCTCGTAGCTTCCGTTGCCCGCGCCCACCCACGCGTAAACGCGCCCGTTGGCGGCGGAGGGGACAGGGGCGTAGCTGCCCTTGCCGGCCTCAACCTCCGAAAACCGTAGGCGGAAAAACGCCTCGCTCGGGTTGGTGGAGTATTCGTAGATTTGGAGGGGAGCGCCGTTGGCGATGGTATCCTTTTTTCGGTACAGAATTTCGTTGCCGCTGTACGCCACGCTGTCCACCGCAGGAGCTACGGCGCGCCAGAGCTGCGCGCCGGCGTTTGCCATTTGCAGCCTCTCCGCGTCGGTCAGGGTTTCGTCAATGGGCTGATTTTTGGCGTCGCCCTCGTAAAAGGTGTTGAGGTAAAAGGTGCCCGCTTGCGCTGCAAAGCTGTTTTTGACGTCGGCAATGTAGCGCGCGTAGCTTCGCTCGCTGTACTCAAACTCCACCACGATGCGGGAGTTTCGCGTAACGGGGTAGCGCGGCATGAAGGTAATTTCGGCGGTAGCGTAGCTGATGGTGTAGTCCGCGTCGCTGCCGCGCTCCAGCAGCAGCCCGTCGGCGTACACGCGCTCGCTGCCCGACAGCACCACAATGCTGCGCTCGCCCTCCGCCCCCGAAAGCAGGTACGCGCCCTGATTGCCGTCGATAGCCTCCAAGGTTTTGCGCGCAAATTTCCCCTTGCTCACGCCCGCCGAAACGCTCGTCCGGTAAACGCCTCCCCATTTTTTTTGCTGCGTCCGAAACGTTGCCCCCAGCGCCTTGCGGTTGTACTTCCCAAAAAAATCCCGCTCTTCGCTCAGCTCCACGTCTCCGGCGGAGAGGCTGGTGTTGTCCGTAAAAACGCTGATGAAAACCTTGTCAAACTCCTGTAGCGCCGCCGTGTTTCCCTCGGGGGATAGGGGCAGGTTTTTGTCGGAAACGGCGGCCATCATGCTCAGCTCGTCGGTCAGCTTTCCCGACAGCTGTAGCGACAGCTCCGAGGTGAGCGACGCGCTGCTGCTGGTGCTCACGCTCACGCCGCGCATGAGGCTGCCGTTGTGCTCCAGCCCGCTGTTGTCGAGCAGCTTTTCGTTCCGGTAAAGGCTGCCCAACGGCACAAAAAAGGGGTTGTAGGCGCTGAAAATGGTATCGCCCGAAAGGTATTTCTCATGCTCCTTGTTGAAGTACGCCTTGGTAAACAGCACCGGAAACACGCGGTAGGCGGCGTGCACGGTTCTTCCTTGCAGGTTCCCCACGAGCAGCGCGTTGGGGTAGTCCACGTAGAATAGCGAGTCGGGGATGAGGCGACCCTGCTCATCGCGCAGCACGAGGGAGTGCGGCACAATGCTTAGCGTGTCTATCGCTGTGGCGCCGGAGGTGATGGCGAGCGCAGCGGAGCGAAAGGCGTTGTGCCGGCGCGCTGCCGCTGCCGTTAGCGTAGGCCGCAGCAGGCAGCAGGCAATGAGCAAGGCTAATATGGAATGGAAAGCTTTCAAAATTCGGATTTCGGAAATATACTTCACACGGCCTAACGTTGCGCCCTGTCACTGCGCGCAGCTTGCCGCCAGCACCTCCGCCACCACCCTTGGGAAGTGCTGCTGCTCCAGCTGGTGGATTTTTGCGGCAATATCGTCGGCGGTATCGCTGGGGCAAACGGGGCAGGAGGCCTGAAAAATGGCGTCGCCCTTGTCGTACTCGCTGTTTACGTAGTGAATGGTGATGCCCGTTTCGCGCTCTCCGGCGGCTTTCACGGCGCGGTGCACGTTCATGCCGTACATTCCCTTGCCGCCGTACTTGGGCAGCAGCGCGGGGTGAATGTTTACAATCCTGCGCCGGAAGGCGCTTACCAAGCACTCCGGCACGAGCCACAGGAAGCCGGCCAGCACAATCAGGTCGATTTTTTGCTGCCGCAGCTCCTGCAAAATAATTTCCGAGCCGTACAGCTCATTTCGGCTAAAAATTCGCGTTGGAACGCCTAAATTTGCCGCCCGAGTAAGGGCGTAAGCCGCTGGGTTGTTGGACAAAAGGAGCTTTACGCAGGCCCCGTTTTGCCCCGCTTGGTTGAAAAACCTGATGAGGTTCTCGGCGTTGGTGCCGGAGCCCGATGCGAATATAGCTATGTTATTCATAATTAGTGTTTTTGGCATTTTTAGCTGATAAAAAGTTGCTCAAAAGTATAAAAACTATGGAATAAGTTTATACTTTTGTACCGACTTTTTTTTTAAGGTCGCCGTTTTACTACATGTATCAATTTGTATTTCTAATTTTAAACCACTAACTAAAATCGAAAATTATGGCAGATGTAGCAGCAAAAGTGAAAGCGATTATTGTTGACAAGCTTGGCGTTGACGAAGCAGAGGTAACACCTACCGCAACCTTTACCAATGACTTGGGAGCCGACTCGCTGGATACCGTAGAGCTCATTATGGAGTTCGAAAAAGAGTTCGGTGTTTCCATCCCCGATGAAGATACCGAAAAGATCGTCAATGTAGGCGACGCCATTTCGTACATTGAAAAGGCAAGCAGCAAGTAGTGTAGTAACGTTTCGAGATTGTTTTTTTTGCAAACCAAGTTTTTGAAAAGTGATGGAGTTAAAGAGAGTCGTTGTAACAGGAATGGGAACTATCAACCCTTTAGGTAAAACGGTTGACGAATATTTCGACAATTTGCTGAAAGGGGTGAGCGGAGCTGCGCCTATTACGCGCTTCGACACCACGAGCTTTAAAACAAAATTTGCCTGCGAAGTAAAAAATTTTGATGTAGCACAGCATACCGACGCCATAGAGCGAAGAGAAGCCCGTAAGTTAGACCTCTACACGCAGTTTGCGATGATTGCGGCTTACGAAGTTGTAAAATCTTCCGAAATGGACTTGTCGGCTGTTGACCTCGATGAGGTGGGCGTTGTTTGGGCTTCGGGTATAGGTGGTATTCGTACCTTCTTTGAGGAGGTGAGAGACTTTGTCAAGGGAGACGGAATGCCGCGCTTTAACCCGTTTTTTGTGCCTAAAATGATTGCCGATATCGCCGCCGGCCAAATATCCATGAAGTATGGATTTAGGGGCCCAAACTACGCTACGGTATCGGCATGCGCATCGTCCAACCACGCCATGATAGACGCGTTTAACCTCATTCGCCTCGGAAAGGCAAAGGCTATCATAGCCGGAGGCTCCGAAGCGCCTATCAACGAGGCAGCCATGGGGGGATTTAACTCCGCGCAGGCGCTCTCCACCAACAACGACAGCTACGCCACCGCTTCCCGCCCGTTCGACAAAACCCGCGATGGGTTTGTGATGGGCGAGGGAGGCGCCGGCCTGATGTTTGAGGAGTACGAGCACGCCAAAGCGCGCGGCGCAAAAATCCACGCGGAAGTAGTAGGCGGTGGCATGACTGCCGACGCCTACCATCTTACCGCGTCGCACCCCGAAGGCTTGGGCGCCGCCAACGCCATGAAGCGCGCCCTCAGCGAAGCGGGCCTAAAGCCCGAAGAGGTGGACTACATCAACGTACACGGAACCTCTACGCCGGTGGGCGATATTGCTGAAATAAAGGCGGTGGAAAAAGTGTTTGGCGACCACGCCTATAACCTCAACATCAGCTCCACCAAATCTATGACGGGACACCTGCTGGGCGCCACCGGCGCTGTGGAAGCGCTGGCGTGCATTTGCGCCATACAAAGGGGGATGATACCCCCAACTATTAATAATCAAGATTTAGATCCGGCATTTGACCCGCGCCTAAACCTGACCCTGAACGTGGCGCAAAAGCGCGACGTGAAGATTGCCTTGAGCAACACCTTCGGGTTTGGGGGGCACAATGCCTCGGTAATTTTTAAGCGTATTTAGTATTTTGTTTTCTTACCTGTTTCAATGCGGAAAAAAGCTCTTCTCCCGCTCTCTAAAGAGCGAAGATGAGCAGCTTAAAACCTCCCTAAAGGAGGTGTTAGGCTACACCCCAAAGCGGCTTGAGCTCTACCAGCAGGCGTTTACGCACAGCTCGAGCTCGGTTCGTGCTCCTCACCACCAGCATCAGCATCACCACCACCACAAGCGCTACTACGTCAAGCCGACGGAGCATAACGAGCGCTTGGAGTTCTTGGGCGACGCCGTTCTCGAAATTATTGTTTCGGAATACCTCTACAACAAGTTTTCAAGCAAGCGCGAAGGCTTTTTGACGCAGGTGCGCTCAAAAATCGTGGGGCGCGAGGCGCTGGAGAAGCTGGCGCAGCGGCTGGACTTGGCGCTGCTCGTAAAGGCAAAGCTGCGCAACTCCTCGGCAAAAAATATTTTGGGCAACACGCTCGAGGCGCTGATGGGGGCCATATACCTCGATAAGGGCTACGCGCGCGCGAGGGAGGTCTTTATTAACCGTATGCTGCTGCCGCACGTCAACATTGACGACTTGGTCAAGCGCGAGTTTGACTTCAAGAGCCGCCTGCTGGAGGTGGTGCAAAAGCGGGGCAAGACGGCGGTGTTTGACACCGTGAGCCAGCAAGGCAAAGACAAGGCGCACACGCAGTTCACCTGCACGCTCCGCGTTGACGGAGAGGTGGCAGGGCAGGGGAGCGGACTGTCAAAAAAGGAGGCCGAGCAGCGCGCCGCCGAAAAGGCATACGCTGCGGTCTCCTCTGCAAAGCGCTCGTAGCCATGATTGTTACGCCTATCCAAATACGGTTTAGCGATGTTGACTGCTTTAAGCATGTGAACAACGCCGTGTACTGGAGCTACTTTGACGTGGGGCGCATGGACTACCTGCACAGGCTGCTGGCGGATGACTTTGAGCTGCACGACGAAACGGTCATCTTGGTGCACGTGGAGGCCGACTACAAGGTGCAAACCCGACTGAAAGACTCCATTGCCGTGCGCACCCGCATAACGGGCGTTGGCGAGCGAAGCATCAAAATGCAGCAGGAAGTTATCAACACCCAAACGGGCAACGTGCACGCAAGCAGCGTCTCCGTCCTTGCAGGCTTTAGTAAGACGCTGCAAAAATCCATTCCGATAAAGCCGGAGTGGAGAAGCAAGATAGAGGCATTTGAGCAAGCGTAGGTTGCAGGTAAGGTAAGTTTATCGGCAGGCAAAATGAAAAAAGTAGCACTATTTTACGTTGTTTTTCCGGCCGTTTTGGGGCTTTTGCCAAGCTTTGCCGCCGCTCAGGCAGCGGACACCGTTTACAATCAGCTGGACGGCAATGACCTGAAGCAGGGATACTGGCAAAAAAGATACCCAAACGGTAAGGTGGCTTACCGTGCTTTTTTTGTTGACGACAAGCCGCGCGGACTGCTGGTGCGCTACCACGAGAACGGGCAAAAGATGGCGCTTATCGACTACTTTGACGACGGAAAAACCTCCTTTGCGCAGCTCTTTTCCGCCGGCGGCAAGCTGATTGCAAAGGGGCACTACCTGAACGAAAAGGAAAAGCACGGGCTGTGGGAGTACTACAAGGACGACCGGCTGGCGATGAGCGAAAGCTACGCCAGCGGGCAGCTGGAGGGCCTTTCGGTTTTGTACTACCCGAGCGGGAACGTTTTTGAGCGCAGGCGATTTCAAAAGGGCAGGCAGGAGGGGCTTTTTGAGCAGCTGGACGAGCAGGGCAGCTACATCTGCGAGGCAATGTTCTCCGGAGGCTTGCGAAATGGCAAAATCCGCTACTACTACACCAAAAATCGACTACGCATTGAGGGCTCCTACACCGACAACGTGCGCACCGGCGAGTGGACGTTCTACGCACCCGATGGAGCCGTAGCGCGAAAAACCACCTACGTAAAGGGCGTTGCGTCAGACCAAGACGCCATTGACAAAGAAAACTCCGACCTGCTCAAAAGCATGGAGGCCGACAAAGGGATGTTTGTTGAGCCGGATGAGATGATAGAAGAGTGATAGAATTAGGAATTACGAATTAGGAATTAAGAATGGGCTGGCGCGATGCGGTATTCTCTTAATTCCTAATTTTTT
>JAITQP010000280.1 GCA_031288885.1 Prevotellaceae bacterium
TTTCACCTCCGTCACGCTTGATTGCCGCACGGCGCCTCCGCCCAGCGGCGGGTTGAGCTTGGCGACCTTAACGGTTACCTTGTCAACGCTGTTGAAGCTGCGCAGCAGGCTGTCCGCAATGCGCCCTGCCACGTGCTCCAGCAGCTTGGAGGGCGCCAGCATTTCGCGCTCCACCAGCTGGTAGGCGGTTTGATAGTTCACCGTATCATCGAGGCTATCGGTGGCGGCGGCGCGCGAAGTGTTCAATTCTAAGTGCACGTCAACCAGAAAGCGGTTGCCAATGGTACGCTCCTCAGAAAAGCAGCCGTGGCGCGCAAAAAATTCCATTCCCTCTAACGAAACTGTTCCCATAAATGTAGTTTAGAATACAAAGTTGCATTTTTTAGGGTGCAAAGTAACGAAAAAATATGGGCGTGAGCGCAAACGTTACAAATTTTCGTATATCTTTGCATCCTCTGGTGTAGTATAGGCAGATTTTCGTGTAACCTGCGTGCAGCTGAGCCTGCGCGTGCAAATATTTATTGAATATGGAAAAGAGCTTAATCAGGCAGATAGAAAATTCGCTCAAGGAGCACTGGGATTTACCCGCGCTGAGCGACTACAAGGGCGCAACGTACCACTACAAGGATATTGCGCGGCGCATTGCCAAGCTGCACATTCTTTTTGAGGAGTGCGGGTTGAAAAAGGGCGACAAGGTTTCCATCTGCGGGCGAAACTCTGCGGCGTGGGGCACCGTGTTCTTGGCGGTTGTAACCTACGGGGCGGTGGCGGTGCCCATCCTGCACGAGTTCAAGGCGGACAACGTGCACAACATCGTAAACCACTCCGACTCGCGCCTCCTCTTTGTGGGCGACGTCGTGTGGGAGTACCTCAACGAGGCAATGATGCCCGAGCTCGAGGCCGTCATCCTCATCAACGATTTCTCCATACTGCATAGCAAGGACAAGAAAACCACTCGGGTGAGGGAGAGCCTCAACGAGTACTTTGGCAAGAGGTACCCCAAAAACTTCCGTCCGGAGCACCTCTCTTTCTTCACCGAAAATCCGGACGAGCTGGCGATTATCAACTACACGTCGGGCACCACGGGCTTCTCCAAGGGCGTAATGCTCCCGTACCGCAGCCTGCACTCCAACATAGCGTTTGCCTACAAGGCGCTCGACGAGCTCAAGGCGGGCGACAGCGTGGTGGCCATGCTTCCCACGGCGCACATGTACGGCATGGCGTTTGAGTTTCTGTTTGAAATCTGCAAGGGCTGCCACGTGCAGTTCCTCACCCGCCTCCCAACGCCCAAAATTATCCTCGAAGCCTTTGCCGAAACAAAACCCCGCCTCATCATAACCGTCCCCCTCATCCTCGAAAAAATCTACCGCAACAGCCTGCAACCCCTGCTCCGCAAGCCCTCCATGCGGGCGCTCCTCTCGCTGCCCGTGGTTGACCGCAGGGTGCTAAAGGTTATCTGCAACAAGCTGAGCGCAACGCTGGGCGGCAACTTTCTGGAGGTGGTCATTGGCGGCGCGGCGTTTAACCAAGAGGTAGAGCGATTTCTCCGCAAAATAGGCTTTCGCTACACGGTGGGCTACGGCATGACGGAGTGCGCGCCCATCATCACCTACGAGGACTGGAGCAAAACGCCCCTCTACTCCTGCGGCAAAATCGTTATGAACATGGAGCTGCGCATCGACTCGCCCGACCCGCAGCGCGTGGTGGGGGAGGTGCAGGTGCGCGGCAGCCACGTCATGCTGGGCTACTACAAGAACGAGGAAACCACGCGCGAAGCGTTCACCCCCGACGGCTGGCTGCGCACGGGCGACTTGGGCGTGCTGGACAAGAACGGATACCTTTACCTGCGCGGGCGGAGCAAGAACATGATAGTAGGCGCCTCGGGGCAAAACATTTATCCGGAGGAGATAGAGGACAAGATAAACAACCTGCCCTACGTGGTGGAGAGCCTTGTGGTGGAGTCCGCCGGAAAGCTCATAGCGCTGGTTTACCCCGACTACGAGGCGCTCCGCATCAGCGAAAAGCACCCTGACGCGGCAATGGCCGAAATGCTCGCCACCATAAACGCCACCCTGCCGGCCTACTGCCGGATAGCCAGCGTAAAAACCCTGCCCGAGGAGTTCGAAAAAACGCCCAAGCGCAGCATCAAACGCTTCATGTACCAGCAGACGTAACGGAAAGAGGCGGCAAACGTCAGCTTTCAGCAGTTGCGGTTTTATTCTGAAAATTTTTGCTACCTTTGCAGCTGGAATTTTGTCACATATTTGTCACATATTTTGGACAAAATACTGCAAAAATAATCATGTATAGCGTTGAAGATAAGATATTAGACAAAGTAAAGAAGTGCGGGCGTGGAAAAATTTTTTTCGCGAACGATTTTGCTACTCTTGGCGCTTCTGATGCGATACGGCAATCGCTTGCTCGCCTGCGAAAATCAGGGGTGCTTTTGCGTGTGGCGCACGGCATTTATTATTATCCGAAAAAGAACATCACCATTGGCAGCTTAGTAATTTCGGACGACAAGCCGGCTGTTGATGAGATTGCCCGCGCTATTGCCAAGCGCGACAAAATCCGTATTGTGCCCGTCGGCGTTTATGCGCTAAATTTACTGGGGCTCTCTACACAAGTGCCCGTAAATGTGGTTTACATGACGAATGGTGCGCCGCGAAGGGTAAAAATTGACGGCAGCCGAAAAGGTATTTTATTCATGCATTCTTCAGAGCAAAAGCGGTTTCAATACAAATCAGAGCTGCTAATGATTATTGTGTCGGCAATGCGGGAAATAGGGGAGGGTAAGCTGCGAGAGAGTGAGCTGAAGATAATCAAAGGACACTTTCAGCATGTTGATAAAAAGGATTTTGAGCATGATGTAAAGCTTATGCCAATTTGGGTGCGAAAAATACTTGTTAGGTAGCACCATACCCCAACCTCATTCCCAACCT
>JAITQP010000283.1 GCA_031288885.1 Prevotellaceae bacterium
CATCAGCTCGCCGTTTGTTTCGCTACAGTATTGGCGTCAGGTTGGCGCTAAAGAGAGCTCCGACGTGCTGGGCGCAATGTACGTTTACCGCTACAAAAGGTGGCTTCAGGCGGGCGCAGGGCTGGGAACATTCCTGTCCGAAAACGGAGAGCAAAAAGCAGGCGAAGCGTTGCTCATGTTTCAGGCGGGGATTTTTGTTCCCATTAGCCCAACGAACATCAAATCCAAGCTTTCGGCCACGCTCCAAGTTGCTGAAAATGAGGAAAAAGAAAAAGAGGACGCGCATTCCCGTCCGCGGCAAGCCGTATACTGTGAACTTCTGGGGCGCAGCTCGCTGCTATATGCCGTGAATTACGACCGCCGGTTTTTTACCGGCAGCGGTGGGGCGGGCGCCTCTGTGGGTTTCGGTTACATTGATTTGTTTGGCGTCACCGCTTTTATGCTGCCCGTTGGCGTGTACTACTTGGCCGGCAGCGAAAACCATCACGTGGAGCTGGGAGCGGGCATCACGACGCTGGGAAATTCCACATCATCAGGTATCCTTTTACAGCCTTTCGGCACGGCCACCGTTGGCTATCGCTACCAGCCGGCAAGGGGTTTTCTGTTTCGCATTGGCTTTACGCCCATGTACACCACCAGAGGTTTCGCGCCTTGGGGAGGTGCTTCTTTTGGCGCGGCATTTTAAGCCACTTCCGCTACCCTATCTCCATAACTTTCAGCTTCCCCTCACGCTCGCCTACGCGCAGCGAAATTTGCGAAAGCAGCCGCTCAAGGCGCTGCCTATCTACGGTGCTGGCGTTATCGGCGTACTGCGCGCCGCTCGCCTCCATGCGCTCCAGCACGCAGCCTACGGTGATGGCGTGTATATCCATCGCGGGCTGGTAGGCGGTTACCTTGGGATCGCTGGTGACGGTTTCGCTGACAACGCCGCACTGTATGAGTCCAAAGAGGATGTCGCGCGTGATGCGCACGGAGATGTTCAGCGCTGCCGCAATCTCCGACGAGCCCATGGGCTTGCTTCCGGCGGCAAAATTCCCGACAATGCAGCGCACAATGAGCAGCGCGAGGAGCTTGCGCTCGCGCATGCTCAGGCTTTGCGTGTTTGCGCCGTACTCGTAGTGCTGCACGTTTTGCGTGGCAAACGAGAGCTCCGCCCCAAACAGCAGGATGAGCCAGCTGGCCTGCGCCCACAGCAAAAACAGCGGAACGGCGGCAAAGCTGCCGTAGATGGCGCTGTAGTTGGACACCATGACCTGCGAGTAGATGTAAAAGTTTTGAACAAGGTGAAACAGCGTTCCCGCAATGACGCCGGCCACCAGCGCCGGCGCCAGCCTGACCTTGGTGTAGGGCATCGCCACGTACACAAAGGTGAACACCAGCCATAGCAGCACGTAGCTCAGCGACTTAAACCCCAGCTTGACGATGGGCGCAACGTAGGGGTAAACGCCCAGCTCCGTTGCCAGCGAAACTACGCGGGCGTGCATCACCACCGTGATGGAGCTCGACACAATGAGGAATATGGGCGCAATGAGAATAACCGAAAGGTAGTCGGCCAGCTTGCGCGACCACGGGCGGGCGCGCTTGACCTGCCAAATGTAGTTGAACGAAATTTCGATGTTGTTGAGCAGGTTGAGCACGGCCCAGAGCAAAAACAGCACGCTCACGCCCGTGATAAGCCCGCCCTTGGAGCGGCTTAGCATCGATTCGGAGAAGTCGAGCAAAAACGTCAGCAGCTCCTGCTGGTCGGAAAAGCGCGTATGCAGCAGGCTCAGGAGGTATTCGCTCAGCCCAAACCCTTTGGCTACGCCGATGAGCATAGCCAGCACCGGCACCACCGCAATGAGCGTGTAAAACGTGAGCGCCGACGCGCGCAGCGATATTTTATCAACAAAAAATCCCCTTACGGAGATAAAAATGACCTTGAGCAGCTTGATGAGCATGAAATCGCGCGCGTTGACGCGCGTTTTGTCGATGTGCCAAATGTCGTAGGTGATGAACTGAACGCTCTGCCGGTACCACTCCAAAAATCTTTTCATACGCCGCCCGCCACTTTACTTGTAAACTTGGCAATGTCCACCACGCAGCGCTCGTGCGTTCCGCGCCCTATTTCGCCCTGCTCGTCCCTTGCCGCCACCTCAAACTGCAAGCGCCGGCCCTCCACCCTCACCAGCGTGGCAACGCCCCACACCTTCATGCCGACGGGCGTAGCCTTGACGTGCGTAACGCAAACGGCGGTGCCAACGGTGCCGTAGCCTTGCGGCAGGTGGGGCGACACGGCGCTCATGGCGGCGTTTTCCATAAGCCCCACCATGGCAGGCGTGGCGAACACCTCCACCAGCCCCGAACCGTACTGAGACGCCGTATCTTCGGGCGTAACAACCTTTTCGGCAACGTGCTGTAGTCCTTCTTTGAGCGTAAGTTCCATAAAATTTTCTTTAGCCGGCGACAAAAGATATTATAAAAGTTAAAGCGTAGATTGGGTAGGCTTGTAAAACACCTACTCCGATGAAAACATACTCCAACATGACGTTATAATTTTTAGCTACATTGTTGCAACGGCAGGCGGCGCCGTCCCGTAGGGACGGAATGTGGTTTGCCGTCGTGTTGCCGCTGCCTGTGATGTTCCGTCCCTACGGGACGGAGAGAAGCGGGTGGCGTGCCGGTTCTACCAACATTCTGCCCCTACGGGGCAGCGTCCCGTTGCAACAAATTCATTTTTAACTATTACTATGCTGAACTCGGTGTAATTTTACAAATTGTCCGTAGGACAATAATATCAATAGAAAAACATGACCCTTTCATATCACCATTAGCCCGTAGGGCTTTAATTTGATTAATCCCCCTACGGGGAAAGGCGAAACCCTCACCGAAAGTAGCGGAGCTCGGCTGAGCCAATTCGCAAAACCATACCGCCTGCTTTTTCGTAAACATCCATAGCTATACTATTTTGATACGGCAAATGTAGCAACAAATTTTGGATTACCCAATAGTTAGGGCGCATTTCAAATTGTCGCGCTCTTCCCCAAAACCGCTACCTTTCCTGTGCCCCGCGCACCCATTCCGTAATATTTTGTTGCACGGTTTCAGAAATTATATTACCTTTGCGCCCATAAAACTTTTTCAACGCAATGTCGCTCCAACGATTTTACCGATTTTACTACTATCAGCACACGTATAGCGGGGTTGAGCGAACTTGCATTGGCTAAATCAAAATAAAGCAGCTACCACAAATCCCGCACTTTGCGTTGCGGGATTTTTTGTGCGGACAATTTTTAATCGTACGATAATTCCTAATTCGTAATTCCAATGAAAAAGATAGCCATACAGGGCGTAGCGGGCGCGTTCCACGAGGTGGCCGCCCAAAAGTACTTCGGCAAAAACATCGTAGCGGTGGAGTGCGACACCTTCCGCGAGCTGGCGCGCAAGCTCGCCGCCGGCGAGGTGGATTTTGCGGTAATGGCCATAGAGAACACCATTGCCGGCACGCTGCTGCCCAACTACTCGCTCATCCACGAGTTTAACCTGCGGGTCGTCGGCGAGGTTTACCTGCACATCGAAATGCAGCTCATGGCGCTGCCGGACGTGCAGCTGCCGCAGGTGGCGTACATCCACTCCCACCCCATCGCCATTGCGCAGTGCCGTGAGTTTTTGGATACGCTGCCGCCAACGGTTACCGTGATAGAAAAAAACGATACCGCCGAGTCGGCGCAGCTGATAGTAAAAAACAGGCTCGCCAACACCGCCGCAATAGCCGGACGCTTGGCGGCGGAAATGTACGGGCTGCACATCATAGCCGAAGATATTCATACCTGCAAGCAAAACTACACCCGCTTTCTGGCGCTAAGCCGCACGCCGTGCAGCAGCGAGCAAAGCAACAAAGCGTCCATCTGCCTTGAGGTGGCGCACCGCAGCGGCTCGCTGGCGGCGGCGCTCGGCGTATGGGCTAAGCACAGCATCAACCTCACCAAAATTCAGTCCGTCCCCATCATCGGGAAGCCCTACCAGTACAGCTTCTACATCGACTTGGAGTGGGACGACAAGGCCGCCTACCGCCGCGCCATGGACGAGGTGGCCTCCTGCGCCACCAGCCAATACCTGCTGGGCGAGTATAAGCGCGACAGGTGGGAGGAGGTATGAGGTATGAGGTATTAGGTATGAGGTATGAGGTATGAGATGAGGTATATGATTATTGCGGGACAATTGTCCGTAGGACAATAATATCAATAGAAAAATGCAAACATCTCGTTTCCCCAATTCCCCGTAGGGGATTAATCAAATTAAAGCCCTACGGGCTAATGGCGATATAACGGTCATGTTTTTCTATTGATATTGTTCCCCTACGGGGAATATTGCCGTGGTTGCTTTCACATTCCGTTAGGAATGTATCGCTCGGTAGAAAAAGCGACCACACACAAAGCCTGCATTCCGTAGGAATGTAACCAAAGGGGACATTAAGAATTAGAACTAATAGCTAATCACTAATCACTAATCACTAAAAATGGTTATTTCTTTTATTGGCGTTGGGTTAATTGGCGGGTCGGCGGCGATTGCGCTACGCAAGCGCGGATTTGCAACGCGGCTCATCGGGGTTGACGCCAACCCTACGCACGCAGAGCAGGCGCTCTCGCTGGGGCTCGTGGACGAGATTTTACCCTTGGACGAAGCGGTAAAAGC
>JAITQP010000290.1 GCA_031288885.1 Prevotellaceae bacterium
CCAGCTCGCGCTGGGAAAGCCGGTGGACACCACGGGCATTGCCAAGTGGGGGCGGGAGAAGGGGATAGCCCTTGTGCAGCTGGTGGTGCAGGACACCATAGGGACGTCGCCCATAGAGAATATTACAAAGCGGGTGGCGTGGTTAGTGGACTGCAACACCGGCAAGCTCTCCGGGCGCGGCACCTTCCGCCTGCGCTTCCCCTCGCCGCCCTACTTGGAGGACAAAGTGAATAAAATAAGCTTGGTGGGGGTGCGCGGCGGCGTGTTTGAGATGGGGTGCAAGGCCGGCAGGGATGATAAGACGTTTACGTGCAACACCAGCGAAACGCCGCTTCACTGGGTAAAGGTGAACGACTTCAAGATAGGGAAGTACGTGATGACGCAGGGGGTGTGGAAAGCGGTGATGGGGTCGCTACCCGCCGACCTTACCTACGGCCCCTACATAGGTGATGATAAGCCGGTTGTTATGGTGAGCCGCGACGAGATAGTGGGGTTTATTGATAAGCTGAATGCGCTAACGGGGAAAAATTACCGCTTACCTACGGAGGCGGAGTGGGAGTACGCGGCGCGGGGCTGCGAGGCGGGGAGCTGCGAAAACTTTCAGTTCAGCGGCAGCGACAACCTTGCTGAGGTGGGGTATTACTCGAACAACCCCCCCAGCATCAACGCTCAACCGGTAGGCGGCAAGCTACCCAACGCGCTGGGCATTTACGACATGAGCGGCAGCGTTTTGGTGTGGTGCAGCGACTGGTATAGCGACACTTACTACCCCTCCGGTACTACGGAGAGCACTCCTCAGGATAACCCTGAGAACACAACACCCGGCTCTAACCGCGTGAAGCGCAGCGGCGCCTGGCCCTACGGCGCGAACTACAGCCGCGTTGCTTCCCGCGCTAAAAACTCGCCCGACATCCTCTACAACGACATCGGCTTCCGCCTCGTGTTGCCGTAGCACCGCGGGTTTTGGTTTGGCCGAAGCTTTGCCTGAGAGCGTTCGCTCTTTCCTGTAAGCAAGCTGCGGGGAAAACGGATTAATGATTAATGGCGCAAGGCGTGGCAACGTAGGGGCGGGCTTCAAACCCGCCCTTATCGTTGTTTCCCGCTATTTCGAGCTGAGCGCAGCGCAGCCTAATCTCCCTGCATACCACTTTTACGCCGCAGCAACTTGCCCGCAGCCCGCCGATTTCCGTAAAAAGTTCGTACCTTTGCCAAACGCCATTAATCATCCATTTAACCATTAATCACTAAATGAAAGTTGTAAAGACCGTAGAGGAGCTCCGGCAGCTGCTGTCGGAGGAGAAAAGTAAGGGGAAAACGGTAGGGTTTGTTCCCACGATGGGCGCGCTGCACCGCGGGCACTTGTCGCTGGTGCAGCGGTGCAAGAAGGAGTGCGGCGCGGCGGTGGTCAGCATTTTTGTCAACCCCACGCAGTTTAACGACAAGGGCGACCTTGCGCGCTACCCGCGCACGCTCGCCGCCGACGTGCAGCTGCTGCAAACGGCAGGCTGCGACGTGGCGTTTGCGCCAAGCGAAGCGGAGGTTTACCCCGAGCCGGATACGCGCGTGTTCGACTTTGGGCCGCTGGACAGGGTGATGGAGGGCGCGCACCGCCCCGGGCACTTCAACGGCGTGGCGCAGGTGGTGAGCCGCCTGCTTGACGTTGTGCAACCCAACTATGCGTACTTTGGGGAGAAAGATTTTCAGCAGCTGGCCGTTGTGAGCGAAATGGTGCGCCGGCTTGGGTTGCCGGTGGAGATTGTGCGCTGCCCCATTGTGCGCGAGGCGGACGGCTTAGCCCTCAGCTCGCGCAACGCGCTGCTCACGCCCGAGCAGCGGGCCGCCGCGCCCCTCATCGCCAAAACGCTCTTCGCCGCGGTGGACATGGTGTGCAGCGTTGACTTGGCGGCGCTGAAAAAGCTTGTGGCAGACGCCATCAACGCCAGCGAGCAGCTGAAGCTGGAGTACTTTGAGGTGGTTTGCGCGCGCACCCTACAGCCCGTTGCCTCGCTGGACGACGATTGCGCCAAGCAGGCGTGCATTGCGGTACACGCCGGAAAAGTTCGCCTGATTGATAACGTGCGGCTGACGTAGCCTCAGCTGGGAAATATCTTTAAATCAGTCGAACTGTTTTTTGTTACTTCTGAATAATTTTGTAAATTTGCGTTTTGAAAATTTTAGCTGAAAAATGACGACAGAAGTTGCCAAAGTAAAAAACGAAATCATTCTATATCAACCTGACGATGCAATAGCGTTAGAAGTTTTGGTAGAGAGCGATACCGTATGGCTCAATCGCAATCAGCTGGCGGTGCTATTTGACCGTGATGTTAAAACAATAGGCAAGCACATTAACAATGCTTTACAGGAGGAATTAGCAGAGCTTCCGGCGGTCGCAAAATTTGCGACAACTCAAAACAGACAACAATATTCAGTTGTCGCAAAATTTGCGACAACTGCGGCAGATGGAAAAGTTTATCAAGTGGAGTATTACAATCTTGATGTTATTTTGTCGGTTGGTTATCGTGTGAAATATTTGTAATTTTGAAAAATAATTTAGACATTCATTGCCTCATTGAGGCGTACAACAATTAAAAGATGGACGCTGCTTTAGAGTTAGATAAGGATGCCAGAGACGAAATCAGCTTTGTTTCGTTTATCATACCCGAATTTGCGTACGCCTATAAGATGCCGATTCAGGAAGCATACCGCTACCTGAAAAAATACGGCGGACTTGACTATCTTTACGAGAACTGGTGGGCATTGCATACCGACAACCCCCTTTGGGCAGTGCGCGATATGCACGAAATTTGCTATCAAAACGGAGGTTGGAAATGAAAGTTTATCACGGAAGCTATACGGAAATTGACAAAATCGACATAGAAAAATGCCGCTTATACCGTGATTTTGGGCGAGGTTTTTACGTTACGAAAATTCTTGAGCAGGCCGAAATTTGGGCTAATCGCAAGGGCAAAGAGAGGAAGACAAAGGGTGTTGTTACCGAGTTTGAATTCATTGAAAGCGCCTTTGAGCATTGGGAATTTTTGGTTAAGCGATTTAATGGATATACGGAGGAGTGGCTTGATTTTATTGTGATGAACAGGTCTGAAAGAATTCCGCAACCTTCACACGATTTTGATATCGTAGAAGGGCCTGTTGCCGATGATGATGTTGCTGAAAGGATTGATGATTACATTAGGGGCAATATCTCAAAAGAGCAATTTTTAGAGGAGCTAAAATTTAAAAAACCAACTCACCAAATATGCTTGTGCTCGCACCGCTCTTTTCAGGCAATACAGAACGACAAGAAAAACGAAATTGCCTATAAGCTGAAAGAAATTACCAAGCCTATCATAATGCATCTTATTTCAGAACAATGCTTAGGTAAGGCTGATGCTGCCGATAAGCTTTACAATTCTGAAACCTTTGCTCAGCTTGCCGATAAAACTACTAAGCTGTACGAAAAAGACTGGAGCGAGGTGTATAAGCTGCTGTTAAAGGAGTTGTCTATAAAGTAACATAAAACTCCCCACTTCTAATAGCTCAACCCAAACGCCCAAAGCGGGAGAACGTTTTGGTGGCCGTACTCGATGTCATCTTTTACCACAAAAGCGTTTTTCAGCCCTTCGAGCTGCTTTTGCGTTTTGCTTTTTCCGCCCACCTCAAACGTCAGGTTGTTGATGTTAAAATCCCCCTTTTCGGAGCGGCAAACCTCATTTTTAACTTTCATTTGGTTAAAGAAAAATATTTCGCGGATATTGCCAACGTCCGGAGCGTTGCTCGATAGGCAAAAGGCAATGTTGGTGTTGTCTAAGTAAACCTTTTCTACCTTGCCGATGACTAAAAAATTTTCGGTTTTTTCGCGAAGCTGGGCAATCATTCCCGCCCGTTCGATGTAGTAAAAGTAGTCGGCAATACTATTTTTGCTTGCCCCTATCAGCGTTGATAGCCCTGAAAAGTTGGGCTTAAACGGCGCTTTTTCGGCAATAATGGCCAAAAGCTTCAGCAGCTTTCTGCCCGTTGCAACGTTCATGTTTGCATACGCCGGAATGTCGCTTTCCATGGTTTGCGCTATAACTTGGCGCAGGTGGACCATGTAATCCGCATCGTTTCCAAACGGATAGTAGCCTTTCTGCAGGTATTCCTTAAAATATTTTAGCGGAAACCCCAGCTTTTGCTTTAAATCGTTAGCTTTATGCGCCAAAATATCCTCCAACGCCAGCTCGGGAACGGTAATGTTGTGAAACAGCTGCAGGTATTCCCTGAACGAGAGCCCCTGCAGGTGCAGGAGTAGCGCTCTTCGGCTCAGGTCGGCGTTGCCTTTCAGAATATCCAGCACGGACGAACCTGTGAAAACCACCTTCAACGTTGGGTAGGCGTCGTACAAATTTTTAAGGGTGCGCGACCACTCGGGGTACTTGTGTATTTCGTCTATAAAGAGATACTTACCGCCGTTCTTGTGAAATTTCTCCGCCGTTTCGTACAGCGTATGGTTGGCAAAGTACAAATCGTCCATCGAAACATACAAGGTGTCGGAAGCGCTGTGATTTTCCTTGATGTGCTGAAGCACAAGGGTGGTTTTGCCAACGCCTCGCGGCCCGACAATGCCAAACATGCGGCTGCTCCAGCTGATGGTTGGGTACAGGTAGCGCTTGAAGCCTAACGTTGTCCGGCGTAAATGCTCCTCAAAAGTTTGGTATAATGCTGTCATCTCCAGTAGATTTTCGGCAAATATACGAATTTTTCCCTGTCGGAGTGCTTTTATTTGAAAAAATATCCCTCTGTGAGGGATATTTGGATTACGTAATTCCTAATGGCTTTACTGCAAGTTATGTGTACGCCTCGCGTCATTGCGAG
>JAITQP010000310.1 GCA_031288885.1 Prevotellaceae bacterium
GTCCCGTGTGCACGCGTTGCGCCATTCCGAGCGGCGCGACGCGTGCAACGCTGGATTGGCTACGCCGTGTGCAATGACGCAAGGCGTGCGGGGACGGCTGTATGCGGGGAGATTCCTCCACTGCGCGCGCTCGTACCTCGCGCGCGTCGGTCGGAATGACGGGGGGGAGGCGGGCGCAGGTGGTATGCACAAAGGGCGGGTTTGAAACCCGCCCACATGAGGGAGCGCACGCTTCGCGTCCCTTTTCCCCCCCCCACCGCCCGTCATTCCGAGCGCAGCGAGGAATCTCCCCGCATACAGCCGTCCCGTGTGCACGCGTTGCGCCATTCCGAGCGGCGCGACGCGTGCAACGCTGGATTGGCTACGCCGAGTGCAATGGCGCGAGGCGTGCGGGGACGGCTATTTGCGGGGAGATTCCTCCGCTCCGCGCGCTCGTTCCTCGCGCGCTCCGGTCGGAATGACGGCAGGGAGGGGCGCGGGTGGTATGCACAGAGGGCGGGTTCACGCTTTGCGGTGGTTTTCGGCGGTACCGAAAGGGTTTGTACATGCGGTTTCGTACAAAACTTACCTTATTAAATAAGAAAATCACGTCTTTTTGCACTAAAAGCAGGCCAAAAATGGCGGGTAAGCGGATTTTTTTGTACTTTTGCGCCACTTCGCTATTTTTCAGTAATAACTAAATATCCTCATGACTATGAAAAGTGTAGCTATCTTATTCGTGGCGCTATCGGCAGCGGTTGCCTGCTCCAACGCGCCAAGGCAAACCGCCATCTCCTACGAGGGGGTTAAGGAGAAGAGCTTTGACGAGCTTTTTCGCCCCATCAGCCCCGACAGCATCGACCGGAACATCATCAGCTTGGCGCAAAAAGAGTTTATCGTCATCACCGCCGGACGCGAAAACCACTACAACGCCATGGTGGCCTCCGACGGCGGGCTCGGCGTGCTGATGAGCAAGCCCGTAACCTTTTGCGGGCTGCGCGGCAGCCGCTACACGCTGGAGGTTATCCTGAAGGACTCCGTTTACACGTTCACGTTTTTTGACGAGCAGTTCAAGAACGATTTCATTATTTTTGGGCAGCAATCGGGGCGTAGCTCCCAAAAGATGAAGCAAACCAACCTCACCGCCGTGGCCACGCCCTCGGGCAGGATGACCTTTAAGGAGGCCAAGCTGGTGGTGGAGTGCACGCTGGCGCAAACGCACACGGTAAACCCCGACGAGGTTTACGCCGAGCACAACAAAAAATTCTTTGCCGACGCCTACAAGGAGGTTGGCTCGTGGCACAAAATTGTTTTTGGAGATATTTCCGCCGTTTGGGTGAGGAAGTAGCCCGTAAGTTGTAAACCCTTAACGCTGAATTTGCAGATGTCCGCACTTGCCCCCGTTTACTCCCCCGTAGAGATAGAAAAAAAGTGGTACGCCTACTGGCTGCAGCATGGGCTGTTTCGCTCCGAGCCCGACGAGCGCGAGCCGTACGCCGTCGTCATTCCGCCGCCCAACGTTACCGGCGTGCTGCACATGGGGCACATGCTCAACAACACCATTCAGGATGTGCTGGTGCGCCGCGCCCGTATGCTGGGCAAAAACGCCTGCTGGGTGCCCGGCACCGACCACGCCTCCATCGCCACCGAGGCAAAGGTGGTGGAAAAGCTGGCCGCCGAGGGCGTCAAGAAAGCCGACCTCACCCGCGAGGCGTTTCTGGAGCACGCGTGGGAGTGGACGCGCAAGCACGGCGGCATCATCCTTGAGCAGCTCAAGCGGCTGGGCGCCTCGTGCGACTGGGAGCGCACCCGATTTACCATGAGCGAGAACTACTCGCGCAGCGTCATCCGCGTGTTTGTCGATTTGTACCGGCAGGGGAAAATATACCGCGGCGTGCGCATGATAAACTGGGACCCGCAGGCGCAAACCGCCCTCTCCGACGAGGAGGTTATCTATCGGGAGCAGCAGGGAAAGCTGTACTACGTGCGCTACTACGTTAGCGGCGCGGCGCCGGAGGGCGGAAAGGGCTACGTTGTTGTTGCCACCACGCGCCCCGAAACCATTTTTGGCGACACGGCGGTGTGCATCAACCCCAGCGACGAGCGGTACCGGTGGCTAAAGGGAAAGAAGCTCGTTGTGCCGCTCATCAACCGCGAGGTGCCCGTTATTGAGGACGAGTACGTTGACCCCGAGTTCGGCACGGGCTGCCTCAAGGTTACGCCGGCGCACGACGTGAACGACTACCTGCTGGGCGAAAAGTACGGGCTGGAGGTGGTGGATATCTTCAACGACGACGGCACGCTCAGCGAGCGGGCGCAACTCTACGTGGGGCAAGACCGCTTTGAGGTTCGCCGGCAGGTGGAGCGGGACTTGGCGGCGGCCGGACTGCTGGAAAAGGTGGAGGATTACCTCAACAAGGTGGGCTTTTCGGAGCGCACCAACGCCGCCATCGAGCCCAAGCTCTCCATGCAGTGGTTTGTGCGCATGGGCGAGCTCGCCGAGCCCGCGCTCGCCGCCGTGGTGGACGACGACGTGCAGCTCTTTCCGCCAAAGTTCAAGAACACCTACCGCCACTGGATGGAGAACATCAAGGACTGGTGCATCTCGCGGCAGCTGTGGTGGGGGCACCGCATTCCGGCGTGGTACCTGCCGCAGGGCGGGCTGGTGGTGGCCGAAACAGCCGACGAAGCGCTGGCGGCGGCAAAGGAGAAAACAAAAAATCCCCTCCTCACGCTCGCCGACCTGCGGCAGGATGAGGACTGCCTCGACACGTGGTTTTCGTCGTGGCTGTGGCCTATCGCGGTGTTCGACCCCAACGTGCCCGGGCATCCGGAGGCAGACCCCAACAAGGATTTGCAGTACTACTACCCCACGGCAGACCTCGTCACCGCCCCCGAAATCCTCTTCTTTTGGGTAGCCCGCATGATTATTGCCGGATACGAGTGGGCGGGCGGATACCCCTTCAGGAGCGTTTACCTGACCGGCATTGTGCGCGACAAGCAGGGGCGAAAAATGTCCAAGTCGCTGGGCAACTCCCCCGACCCCATTGCGCTGATAGAAAAGTACGGCGCCGACAGCGTCCGCCTCGGCATGCTGCTCACCTCGCCCGCCGGCAACGACCTGCCCTTTGACGAAAGCCTCTGCGAGCAGGGGCGCAACTTCTGCAACAAGATATGGAACGTCTTTCGCCTCATAAAGGGCTGGGAGCCGGACAACAGCGCCCCGCAGCCCGAGCACGCGCAGGTGGCGGTGGCGTGGTTTAGGTCGCTCCTCTGCAAGGCGCTGCAAAGCATTGCCGACGACTTCGACAAGTACCGCCTGTCGGAGGCGCTCATGGAGCTCTACAAGCTGTACTGGGACGAATTTTCGGGCTGGTACCTCGAAATCATCAAGCCGCAGCAAGGGCGACAGGTTGACGCAAAAACGTACCGCGCCACGCTCAGCTTTTTCGACGCCATGCTGCGCCTCCTGCACCCGTTCATGCCGTTCATCACGGAGGAGCTGTGGCAAAACCTCGCGGAGCGCCAAGAGGGCGAAAGCCTCATGGTTGCGCCGCAACCCTACGCGCAGGATTTTGACGAGGAGCTGCTGGGCAACGTTGAGCTGGCAAAGCAGGTGGTTACCGGCGTTCGCAGCCTCCGCAAGGACAAGGGCATCCCCAGCAGGGAGCCGCTGAAGCTGCTGTTCAGGGGAGAGTTTTCGCCCGCGCTGGCGTCCGTTGTAAGCAGGCTGGCCAACGTGCCGCAGGTGCTGGGCGTAGCGGAAAACACGGAGCCGATGTGCGCCTCGTTTATGGTGAAGACAACGGAGTTCTACGTGCCGCTGGGCAGCTTGGTAAATGTAGAAGAGGAGCGCAAAAAGCTGGAGGCCGACTTGGCGTACAACAAAAAATTCCTCGCCGGCGTGCAGGCAAAGCTGGGCAACGAAAAATTTGTAGGCAGCGCGCCCGAGCACATCGTGGCGCTGGAGCGCAAAAAGCAGCGCGACGCCGAAGCCAAAATCGCCTCCATTGAAGAACAGCTGAAGATAATG
>JAITQP010000006.1 GCA_031288885.1 Prevotellaceae bacterium
CAGCGTGGCGGTATCCACCACGTAACTCTTATCCTCGCAGCGGTACCCCAAGAAAATGGCGGAGTCGCGCAAGCCGTCTATCTTCACGTGAATTTCGTACGCCTGCGCAGGAGCGGCAAGGAAATGAAGCGCAACCGGTAAAAGAAAAAATGGCTTTAGCATAGCTTTAATAGCGCACTGTGGTTTGCGGAGAGAGAGGGATTCGAACCCTCGGTACCCTTACGAGTACAACGGTTTTCGTGACCGTCCCATTCGACCGCTCTGGCATCTCTCACTTAGCGGGGGACAAAGGTAAGGAATATTTTTTGTTGTTGCAAGGAGTATAATAACCTAGTTCAAATAATTTACAATCAGAGCAGACGTTGTTGCAACGGAAAAATCTTCCTCCAATCCGGCAATTCGACAAATTTAATACCCTATTCCGTTAGGAATTTGCTGAAGTTTCTATAATTAATCAAACATAGCTACAACAGCGTTAAAATATTTTAGTACTGCCACACCTGTTGCCACCCGTGCTTCTCCGGTCGCTTTAACTTCTCAAAAAAAATAGCTACTTTTGCAACCTAAGTTTATAGTGTAGATGCAAGTATTCAAGTCCGCACGCGCCACGCTTCCCGTGTTCATGGTCGGCGCGCTGTTAGGTGTTTTTGGGGGGAATGTTCAGGGTCAGGGGCTCTTTCGGCGCAGCAAATCGGTGGAGGTGGAGGAGCGCGCCGCGACGTTGTCGGCGCAGCAGCTGCAGAACGTGCACATGCCGGCGCTGCCCGCCGAGCTTGAGCTTGCCGGCGAAAAAGTGCCGCTCGAAAACTTCGACACGCGCGAAAGCTTGGAGCGCGAGCTCATGGTCAACATGTTCTGGCACTCCCAAATGCTCCTCATCATCAAGCAAACCAGCCGCTACTTTCCCGTCATCGAAAAAATCCTCAAGCGCCACTACATCCCCGACGACTTCAAGTACCTGTGCGTTGCCGAGAGCGGCCTGCAGCAGGTAACGTCGCCCGCCGGCGCGGTGGGCTTTTGGCAGCTGATGCCCGCCACGGCAAAGGAGCTGGGGCTGGAGGTAACCAGCGAGGTGGACGAGCGCTACCACATCGAAAAGTCAACGCGGGTGGCCTGCCGCTACCTGCAGAAAGCGTACGACATATTTGGCAGCTGGACGCTGGCGGCAGCGTCGTACAACATGGGGATAAGGGGGCTCTCGCAGCAGATGGAGCGGCAAAAATCGGCCTCGTACCACGATATGCGCCTGAACGACGAAACATCGCGCTACATTTTCCGGATTTTAGCGCTCAAGCTCATCATCTCCAACCCAACGGCCTACGGGTTTTACATCCCCCTAAACGAAATGTACCCGCCGTATCGCTACAAGGAGGTGATAGTGGATACCTCTGTGCCCAGCTGGGCGGACTTTGCCCTGCAGTACGACACCAACTATAAAATCCTGAAGCTCCTGAACCCGTGGCTGCGCGACGCCATGCTGACCAACAAGTACGGGCGTACCTACCACGTCAAAGTGCCGGAGGAGGGATTTCGGGAAAAAGCCTACGGAAGAATTAAGAATTAGGAATTAGGAATTAAGAATGATGCTGTTGCATTTTCATCATTGTAAGCTATGTGTGCGTTTTGTGTCGTTGTAAGCGGTGTAGTTTTTGTTAATTCCCCGTAGGGGAATAATATCAGTAGAAAATAGGCGCTCTCATGCTCAATAGCCCGTAGGGCTTTAACCGTTTCACCGGTCGCTATTAATCCCCTACGGGGAATGAGGGTTGGGTGGATTGGACGTTTCTATTGATATTATTGTCCTACGGACAACCGGAGCGCAGCAAAGCGTGCAACGAGGCGGTGATCTGCCATCATTCCTAATTCGTAATTCCTAATTCGTAATTCGTAATTCCTAATTGTTTATGGAGGAAAGCAAAATAGAGGTCATTGGGGCGCGCGTGCACAACCTCAAAAACGTAAACGTTACCATACCGCGCAACGCGCTGACGGTTATCACCGGTCTGAGCGGCAGCGGCAAGTCGTCGCTGGCGTTCGACACCATCTACGCCGAGGGGCAGCGCCGCTACATGGAAACGCTCTCGGCCTACGCGCGGCAGTTTGTGGGCAGCATGGAGCGGCCGGACGTGGAGCAAATTACCGGCCTGAGCCCCGTTATTTCGATTGAGCAGAAAACAACCTCCAAAAATCCCCGCTCAACGGTGGGCACCACCACCGAAATTTACGACTTCCTCCGCCTGCTCTTTGCCCGCGCCTCCGTTGCCTACTCCAAAAACACCGGCGAGCAGATGGTGCGCTACACCGACGAGCAAATTACCGACCTGATTACCGAAAAATTTGCCGGACAAAAGCTGCTGCTGCTGGCGCCCATCGTAAAGGGGCGAAAGGGGCACTACAAGGAGCTGTTTGACCAGCTGGGGCGCAAGGGATACCTGAGCGTGCGCGTGGACGGAGAGGTGCGGGAAATACGCCCGGGGATGAAGCTCGACCGCTACAAAACCCACTTTGTGGAGCTGGTGGTGGACAAGGTTGTCCCCAGCGGCAAGGCCGGCGACCGCAAGCGCCTCCTCAGCGCCATCGTAAACGCCATGCAGCAGGGCGGCAATACCATCATGGCGCTGAGCGTCGATACGGAGGAGATGCGCTTTTACAGCCGCCACCTCATGTGCCCCACCACCGGCATTGCCTACAACGAGCCGGCGCCGCACACCTTTTCGTTCAACTCGCCGCAGGGCGCCTGCCCGCGCTGCAACGGGCTGGGCGTGGTGGCGGAGGCCGACGTGGATAAAATTATCCCCAACCGGAAAAACAGCATCCGCAACGGCGGAATAGCCCCGCTGGGGACGCAAAAAACCAGCCTCCTCTTTGCGCAGCTGGAGGCTATCGCCAAAAAGTTTGGCTTTTCGCTCAGCGACCCCATAGAGTCCATTCCGGCGGACGGGCTGGAGGCCGTGCTGTACGGCACGCAGGAGGGCCTGCGCATCGACGGCAACAGCATTGGCGTAGCCTCGAGCTACCAGCTCAGCTTTGAGGGCGTGCTCAACGTCATTGCCAACCGCCATGAGCACGACGACGAGCCCTCAACCGCGCTGGCCAACCGGTACATATCGCACAAAACCTGCCCCGCCTGCCACGGGATGCGCCTCAAGGAGGACGTGCTCTTTTTTAAGGTGGCCGATAGGAACATCGCCGAGCTGTCGGCCATGGACGTGGAGGCGCTGGCGGCGTGGTTTGGCGAGGTGGAGCAGCAGCTGACCGGTCGCCAGCGCGCCATAGCCACCGAAATTGTGAAGGAAATCCGCAACCGCCTGTCGTTTTTGCTCGACGTGGGGCTGGGCTACCTGTCGCTCAACCGCAGCAGCGCGTCGCTCTCGGGCGGCGAAAGCCAGCGCATACGCTTGGCAACGCAGGTGGGCTCAAAGCTGGTAAACGTGCTCTACATCCTCGACGAGCCGAGCATTGGGCTGCACCAGCGCGATAACATCCGCCTCATAGCGTCGCTCAAGCGGCTGCGCGACGAGGGGAACTCCGTCATCGTGGTGGAGCACGACGAGGAAATGATGCGCGCCGCCGACTGGGTGGTGGACGTGGGGCCCGGGGCGGGTACGCGCGGCGGAAAAATTATCTTTCAGGGGAAAATAGGAGACCTGCCCCCAGCCTCCCCCAAAAAATCCGCCACCGGCGACGGCGGCGAGGCCGCATCGCTCACGCTGCAGTACCTGCGCGGCGAAAAGACAATACCCGTGCCGGCGGCGCGGCGCGAGGGGTCGGGCGCGTCGATTGTGCTAAAGGGGGCTACCGGCAACAACCTCAAAAACGTTACGCTGGAGCTGCCGCTGGGCAAGTTCATTTGCGTTACGGGCGTGTCGGGGAGCGGAAAATCGTCGCTCATCAACGAAACGCTGCAGCCCATCCTGAGCCAGCACTTCTACCGCTCGCTGCAAAACCCGCTGCCGTACAAGGAAATTACGGGCGTGGAGCACATCGACAAGATTGTGGAGGTTGACCAGTCGCCCATAGGCCGCACGCCCCGCTCCAACCCCGCCACCTACACCGGCGTGTTTGGCGACATCCGGAAGCTGTTTGAGGCTACCCCCGACGCCAAAATTCGCGGCTACAAGGCCGGACGGTTTTCGTTCAACGTAAAGGGCGGGCGGTGCGAGGAGTGCCGCGGCGCAGGGATACAGACCATTGAAATGAACTTTTTGCCCGACGTGTACGTAACGTGCAAAACCTGCAACGGCAAGCGCTACAACCGCGAAACGCTGGCCGTGCGCTACAAGGGCAAGAACATTAGCGACGTGCTGGAGATGACCATTGACCAAGCGGCGGCCTTTTTTGAGAACATCCCGAGCATTTCCCGCAGCCTAAAGGCCATGCAGAGCGTAGGCTTGGGGTACGTAACGCTGGGGCAGTCCGGCGCCACGCTCTCCGGCGGCGAGAGCCAGCGGCTCAAGCTCTCCTCCGAGCTGGCAAAGCGCGACACCGGAAAAACGCTCTACGTGTTTGACGAGCCCACCACCGGCCTGCACTTTGAGGATGTGCGCGTGCTGCTGGAGGTGTTCAACAAGCTGGTGGAGCGCGGAAACACCATTGTGGTCATTGAGCACAACATGGACGTGATAAAGGTGGCCGACCACATTATAGACCTCGGCCCCGAAGGCGGCGCGGGCGGCGGCAAGATTTTATGCGCCGGCACGCCCGAAGAAATCTGCAGGCACAAAAAAAGCTACACCGCCCAGCTGCTGGCAAAAATAGTGGGGAAGAAAGCCTGAGAGGCGCCGTTAGCCAAAGCCCGTAAAGCCTACTTTTTATTTCGATTTGGAAAATTAAGATAATTATTTGTATATTTGCACCGTTAATTCTAAACAAAAAATCATGTAGAAAAAGACAAAAAATGTGCTGATAGGCACAACAGGACATATTAATTAGCGTTTTGCTATATTCTTGGTGTTGAAAATTAGGAACTTTCACAATATAACAAGAATAAGTTGAAATGCCGCAGGAATGCGGATTTACTTATTTGTTATATTGGGTTTCCTAATACCTCAACACCGGATAATGTAAGTCCGCTCTTTTTTTGTCTAAACTCAAAGGAGGTAATGCTGAAAATCCTATAACAGAGTAAGCGCAAAACAATAATTAATTCTTAAAAACAACAAAAAATGAAACAAAATTACAAAATTTATTTAGCTGTTTTGCTGCTCGTTGGGGCAGTAAACATGCTGCCCGTCGGGGCGCAAGCGGCGAGCATGGCGGTGCTGGTGGTAGGCTTAGAAAGTGACGCGGCGAGCGACGCGTTTGCGGCGAGCATACGTTATGAGTATACGCAAAAGGGTTCCACGATGGTAACCAGCGCCGCGGTTTCAGCGAAGCAAACCGAGCTGCGCAACCTGCACAAGCAGAACCAGCCGGTGGACACGGCAGGTCTGGCGGCATGGGGGAAAACCAACAGCATAGACTTTGTGCAGCTGGTGGTGGAAAAAGGTGGTGACCTAACGATTAGCGGGCGAGAGCAGGTGGCGCAGGTGGTAACTTGCGGCACAACGAAGTACACGGGCCGCTCGTACTACCGTATGCGGTTTGCAGCGCACGGGACGGTGCCGTGCGAATGCGAATGCGAATGCGGAGACGGCGAATGCGAATACGGAGGGATAGCGGTGGGAGTAATGATACCTGTAGTTGGGGGCGTATTTGAGATGGGAAGGAAGAGCGACAGGGACGGTTCTGGCGACGGTGATGAGTTGCCTGTACACTGGGTGAGCGTTAACAGTTTTAATATAGGGAAGTACGAGGTAACGCAGGCGCTGTGGAAGGCGGTAATGGATTCGCTACCCAGCAGCCTTGATAGTATTTACTTAGGAGATAACAAGCCGATAGTTTTCGTAAGTTGGGATGATGTAGCGGGCAGCGGAGGGTTTTTGGAGAAGTTAAATGCTAAGACGGGGAAGAACTACCGGTTGCCGACGGAAGCGGAGTGGGAGTACGCGGCGCGCGGGTGCAACGCAGGCGTTTGCGAGAGTTTTGTGTACAGCGGGAACGACTCCGCTGGGAATGTGGCGTGGTACAGCGGCGCCGCCAGTTCCGGTCAAGTAGTAGGTGGTAAACTTCCCAATGCGCTGGGGATTCATGACATGAGCGGGAACGTATGGGAGTGGTGCAGCGACTGGTATGGCACTTATCCCTCCGGCACAACAGCGTCTAATCCGCAGGACAACCCCACAGGGCCTGACATAGCCTCTTATCGCATTTACCGCGGCGGCAGCTGGGCCTACAGCAGTTTCTCCAGCCGCATAGCTAATCGCCCCGCCTACGAGGCTAGGAACAGCGGTCGCTCCGGTTATTACGGTTTCCGCCTAGTGTTGCCGTAGCTCCGCCAGGTTTGGCCTTAAGGTTTACCCTGCCGGCGTACGCTCTTGCCTGTAAGCAAATGCAAGTTTAGCAATCGGCGAACGAAATACAAGGTCGAAGCCTTTAAATATTATGGCAACCCCGGCGAATTAGGAATTAAGAATTAAGAATGACATTGTTGCAACGGTGTTTAATTAACTATTGGAAGCATCAGCAACATTCCGGTAGGAATGTATCGCTCGGTAGAAATGAGCTGCCACCGTCGGTTGGGCATTCCGTAGGAATGCCTCCTTTGGTTGCATTCCTACGGAATGCAGGGCTTGTGGGTGGCCACTTCTTCTACCGAGCGATACATTCCTAACGGAATGTTGAAGACAACCACCACAGCTTCGACAAACTCAACGACTTTTGCCGGATTTGAGGAAAATTCTTCCGTTGCAACAACGCCAGTAGGAATTAGGAATTAAGAATTAGGAATTAGGAATTAGGAGCATATTTCGCACATTAACCCATTCCTAATTCTTAATTCTTAATTGAATATCCGGTTGCCCTGTAGAGCTTGTGCCTGAAGACGTAGAGCACGGGGTAGTACAGCGCAAGGATGCCCAGCGAGGAGGCTCCCGCCGTGCCCTGCGCTACTCC
>JAITQP010000009.1 GCA_031288885.1 Prevotellaceae bacterium
CCCCATTATCAGCCGTCCCGCTACGCTAAGTATTAGCACAATGATGGTGAGCAGCAGGGCGGCGGCGTATGCCCGCTCCCGCACTTCGGGGATGGGGCTGCTCAGCTGGAAAAAAACCGACAGCGGAAGCGTGGCGGCGGGCTGGCTTAGGGAGGTGGGTATGTTGTCCGTGAAGCCCGCCGTGAACATCACGCCTGCCGCATCGCCAATGGCTCGGCCAATGGACAGCAGGGTGGCGGTGGCGATGCCCGGCGCTATTTGCCGCAGCACAACCCTTACCGCCTCAAGCTTGGTGGCGCCCAAGGAGTAGGTGGCCTCCAGCAAATCTTTGGGGACAGACTTCGCCACCTCGTCCATCGAGCGGATGAAAATGGGGATAATCAGGAGCGTGATGACGATAATGCCCCCCAAAAGCGAGGTTTTTAGCCCGAAAAATATCATAATCGTGAAGCCAAACGCCCCGTAAACAATGGAGGGGACGCCAAACAGAACGTCGAACGTGAGGCGGGTGAAGTAGGCCAGCTTCGACTTTTTCCGCAGGTAAACGTTGATGTAGAATACCACCGGTATGCTAACCGCCAAGCCCAGCACCGTTGAGCCCGCAACAATCATCAGGGAGCCGGCGATGGCGTTCAGGATGCCGCCCTCCTTGCCGACGTAAAACCCGCCGCTGGGCAGCTTGGTAACCATGTCCCACGTGAGCGACGGGAAGCCCTTGTGCACAATGGCGCCAACGATGCTCACAAAAACCGCAAAGACGATGAGCGTTGCCAGCGCCATCAGGGCGTTGAATATTTTTTCCTCTATAAACTTCATTTTTTTTACAGCTTAAAACTTTTTTCCACCCGCTGAAGGATGATGCGCGACAGGGCATTAAAGATTAAAATGATGACAAACATGACTAAGGCGGCGAACATCAGCGCCGATTCGTACATGGGGAGGGATAGCATCTCCCCGTAGTTGTTGGCGATGAGGGCGGGCAGCGGGTAGCAGCTGTCAAAAAGGGAGTGGGGCGGCTGCACCATGTTGCCGCAAACCATCAGCACCGCCAGCGTTTCGCCAAACGCCTTGGAGATGGCCAGCACCACCGCCGCAATAATCCCCGGCGTGGCTTTCCGCACAACAACCCGACGGGACGTTTGCCAGCCCGTTGCGCCAAGCGAAAGGGAAGCCTCCCTGAAGTCGCGGGGAACGGTGGAGAATATCTCCACAAACAGGCTCACCAGCAGCGGCATAATCATCACGCTAAGCACCACCCCGCCCGCCAGCACGCTGTAGCCGCTCGTGTAATCCACAAAGCGCGGCCCCAGCACGTCGGCAATAAGGGGAACGATGACCAAAATTCCCCAAACGCCGTACACCACCGACGGGATGCCCGCCAGAATATCCAGCACGGGAAACACCAGCTTCTTTACCCACGATTTGGCTCGCTCCGTGAGGTACAGCGCGGTCAGCAGGGATACCGGCAGCGCCAGCGCGACGGCCAGCACGGTGACGTAAACGGAGCTGAGGATAAACGTGAGGAAGCCAAACTTGCCCGCCAGCGGGCTCCACTCGGAGGTGGACAGCAGCTCCCACACCGAGCTGACCCGAATGATGCCGGACGATTTATAGTACAAACCCACCCCCATTAGCGCTATGATGAGCAGCGAAAAGCAGGTGAGGGTCTGCATCAGCCTTCGGGCTATTCTATCTTTGAGCAGGCGCATTCTCAATCCGGCTTAGTGCTCAATCCAGCTTACCGATTTCGCCCGCCAGCTGCGCCTTGCTCAGCCCAATGTAGCCGGTTTCGCGCGCGTACTGCTGGCCTTCGGCAAGCACGTACTTGAGAAACGCAACCACCTCGGGCTTTGTCGGCTTGCCGTGGGTTACCAAGTAGAGGTCGCGGGCGGGCGGCGAGGGGTATTTGCCGTCGTTGATGGCGGCAATCAGGGCTTCGGAGGTTTCGTAAAAGTTTTCCTCCGGATCCACCTGCCCGTTACCGTTCACGTCCAGCGGGAGAATGGCCAAGCCCTCGAACGGCTTTTTGGAGGTCTGGTCGTAGGCGTAGGAGATGTTGTTGTAGCCCACGCCCACCCTGTCCTTTCTGACCGCGTCGGCGAGCCCCGGGTCGCCAAAAACGGCGGTTGCCTTCAGGTTTTCCTGCTTAACGCCCAGCCACGCGGCAAACGTTTCGGCGGCGCCGCAGGCGTCGGAGCGGGTAAAGACGTGCACGGGCGTTTGGCTGCCGGTGCCCAGCGCCTCGCCCCACGTCTTGAGCTGGCCGTCCCAGAGCTGCCTCGCCACGTCCCTCCGCAGGCCTATTTTCAGCAGCGACGCCAGCTCCGGATTGGCAGCGTTGACGGTTGGTATCACGGCGTCCTTTACGGTGGCAAAGCCCAGCGCGCCTTTCGCCACCTCTTCGGGGTACAGCTCGCGCGAAACCATGCCAATATCGACCACCCCCGCCAGCACGTCGGTCATGCCTTTGCCTGCGCCGCCGCCCGAAACGTCAAACCTCACGTCGGGGTGCAGCTTTTTGAACTCCTCCACCCACCGCACCGCCATTGGGTAGAGGGCAAACGCGCCCGAAATCTGCACCTCGCCGCGCAAGCCGCCGCCGGCTTCGGGCGCAGGAGATTTTTTCTTGGGGCTGCCGGAGCAGCCGACCAGCAGCAGGGCGCCAGCCGCTAAAAGTATGTACGCCGTTTTCATGCTACCTTTCCCCCAAATTTTCCGCTGCCGCCGACGCCAGCTGCACGTCCCCGCTGCCGCCGCTTGCCGCCAGCAGCTTTTCCACCTGCGTTTTTTGGGAGGAAGCCGTTTTGTCGTCCAGCGTCAGGAAGCCGTACTCGTGGTTAAACTTTTGCCCGCTGCTCAAAATCCACCCGATAAAGCGCGCCACCTCCCTGCTGTCCTCGCGCGCCGCCGGAATTTGCAGCCCAAAGCTCTCCACCGGAATAGCCTCCACCGCTGCCTCCTCCAGCAGCGAAATGACCCTGTCCACGTCGTGCGACTCCAGCGCCTCCCTGTGCTTTGACTTCAGGGAAAGCGGAAGAATGCTCACCTCGGGCTTCAGCCGGCGCGACTTCAGGTCGTACACGTAGCTGAGCGTATTGAAGGTGATGCCGGTTTTATCCTTTTGGATGGCGTTCAGCAGGTAGATTTCGTCGCCAAAGACTTTCTTCCCCCTGATTTTTTCGGGCGACCGGTTGAAGTGCTCGGCTAAGGCAATGGCCGTTGGCGCTTTGCTCTCCCGCGTGTAAACCGTGGCCACGTACTTGGGTTTTTCGTCCGGATCAAAATCCTCGTCCAAAACGTCCTTCTCAAAGACCAAGTTGACCAGATCTTTCTTCTTGAGCCCCTTCTCGGCCTTCTCCAACAGGGGATTTTGGGGGTTGCTGACGGGTATCAGCGCATACCTGCCGACGTAAATCACCCGACCGTCGCCGCCGGCTTCGCTCGGAGCCGCGCCAAGCACGACGTGCAATCCGGCGTAATCGCCCGCCTCCGGAGCGGTTTTCAGGGTAATCCGCGCCTCCGGATTTTCCTTTTTATACTCCGCAATCCACTTTTCCACAATGGGGTGTACGAATTTTGCTCCCTCAATGCGGACGTCCTGAGCCGACAGATTGCCCGAAGACAGCAGCCCCCACGACGCCAATAAAATACCATACGCTACTTTTTTCATGCTAAACACAATTTTTTTAGGTTAAAACTAATTTGACGGCACAAAGGTAAGGGCTTATTGCCTGCCGTGAAATACCACAAACATGGTATTTTTTTTAGTGATTAGTTATTAGTTATTAGTGGCGCAAAGCGTGCGAGGCGCAGCGTTCGTAAAAAAGCTCTAATCCGCCAAGCTCACCCTCATCGGCTTACGTGCAGGCATTCAAAAAGATTTACAGGAGTTTCTTTGAGTTTAACGTATTAAAACCATCTTTTTAGCTTTGTTGTTGGCGTCAGAGACGTAAAATTTTATATCTTTGCAACGTTTCAAAGTGAAAAATTTTCATCTCCCACTTTAAGGAAAAAAAGATGTGTGCACTTTTTCTCAACGTAGCGGCAGCAATTTTTGCTACAGGTAGGCTAACCAAAAGCCGTGACCTGACAACCGCACTGTGTGTGAACACACACACACACACACACACACACACACACACACACACACACACACACACACACACACACACAGTACTCAAGTAGTTACATATATTCAGCGCGCGTGTGCGCGAAATATAGCAACTATTTTCCAGATTTGCAACATTGCCGCATCACATTTTTTTGTGGTGCGGTTCTTTTTTTGCCCGTACGCAAAACCCCGACGTTTCCCTTGTCCAGCTTTCCGATTTCCCCATTTTTTCACCGGTACGTTTCGTTGCTACCCGCGCCTCCACGTGGCGATGCTTTCATGCGCCCAAATCAGCGTAAAGTGTTTTTTTCGGTCACTTTCAGCACCTCGTCGTAAATATGCCGAAAAGCGCGACGCAAAATAAGGAGTAGGCAATAATTATTTAATTTTCTTTACCATGAACAAAACGTTATTTTTACAAAAACGAACGGGGCGGGATGTTTCCGCGCCTGTTCACGCAACAGGCGGCAGGCTATGGCGGATGACGCGCCGGATGCTATCGCTGCTGCTGTGCGCCACGCTACCCTTGTCGCTGTGGGCGCAAAACCTCAACGTATCCGGCACGGTGCGCGACGGCAACGACGACCCCGTAGCGGGGGCCAGCGTTGTGGTGAAAGGCTCCACCACGGGCGTCACCACCGACGCTAACGGCGGGTACACCATCAGCGCACCCGCCGACGCAACGCTGGTGTTCTCTTTCCTTGGGATGCAAACCGTAGAGGAGGCTGTTGCCGGACGCGGGCGCGTTGACGTTACGCTGGGCGCAAGCGACCAGTCGCTCGAAGAGGTGGTGGTGGTAGGCTACGGCACGCAGCGAAAGGTGAACCTCACCGGCTCCGTGAGCCAAATTGACAGCAAAACGCTGTCGAGCCGCCCCATCCAGAACGTTTCGACGGCCATTCAGGGCCTGATGACGGGCGTAACGTCGCTCTACGCGCAGGGGCGACCCGGGCAGGACGGCGCAACCATCCGCATCCGCGGCGTGGGTACGCTCAACACCGCCGACCCCTACATCTTGGTGGACGGCGTGCAAACCGGCACGATGAACTCCATCGACCCGAGCGATATCGAAAGCATATCGGTGCTGAAGGACGCCTCGTCGGCTGCCATCTACGGCTCCAAAGCCTCCAACGGCGTAATTCTCATCACCACCAAGCGTGG
>JAITQP010000010.1 GCA_031288885.1 Prevotellaceae bacterium
ATTCCTTAGCGCCTCATTCACTCATAGTCCAAGTCCAGCTTTTGCTTGAGCGTGGCGAGCAGCGGATTTTGCTCTGCCAAAAATTTATAGCAGTTTTCGTTGCCGTATGGCTTTACGGGTCTGGCGTCGGGCTCCTCCTCTACCGAAAACTCCACCGTAGCGTGCGCGTTGTGCAGGCGCTGCTGCAGGAAGTACACCAGCGACGCCTTCTCTTGCTCCACCTCCCGCAGGATAAGCTCGTTGTCCACCTTCATGGAGATGGTGCGCTTGTCGTCCCCAATGGTTTTACGCGCGCTGAGCACGGCGTTTTTCACCCGCGTTTTTTGCTCCGGCAGCGCCGCCGCGTACTGCAGGCAGGCCTTTTGCAGCAGCTCGTCGGTCAGCTCCTGCGCCGCTGCCGTGGCGGTGGCGGGTTCGGCGCTGCCGGATTTGGTGGCGGCGGTGGGCGGTATTTTTTCGGGCATGCTGGTCAGCGCGCCCCTTATTTGCACGGTTTTTGGCAGCTCTCCGGCGGGCGGATGCGCTGCGCTTGGCGTTTCCTTTGGGGGTATAGCGGCAGGCGGCGCAGCGGCGGGCGTTGGCGCGGCAGGTGCGGCAGGTGCGGCAGGTGCAGGTGCAGGTGCAGGTGCGGCGGCGGGTATTTGGGTTACGTCAGGATTTTTTTTTTCAGCGCACAGGTACGAGATTTGCAGCAGGCAGAGCTCTACGTGCAGGCGCGGGTTGCCGCTGGCTTTGTACCCCACGTCGCAGCGGGTGGCCAAGTTGAGCGCCTCAAACAGGAATCGGGCGTCGCAGCTGAGGGCCTGCTCGCGGTACATTTTCTTTATCGAGTCGCTGGCCTCAAGCAGCTGCACGGTTTGCTCATCCTTGCACACGAGCAGGTCGCGGAAGTGCGAGCACAGCCCCGAGATGAAGTGCTGCCCCTCAAACCCCTTCGACAGCACCTCGTCAAAAATGAGCAGCGCCTCGCTGTAGCTGCACCTCAGGAACGCGCCGGTGAGCTTAAAGTAGTAGTCGTAGTCGAGCACGTTGAGGTTTTCTATCACCTTGGCGTAGGTGAGCTCGTTGCCGCAGAACGACACCACTTGGTCAAAAATGGAGAGCGCGTCGCGCATAGCGCCGTCGGCTTTTTGGGCAATGATGTGCAGGGCGGAGTCTTCGGCGGCAACGCCCTCGTTTTGGGCAATCATTTTGAGGTAGGTCACCGTATCGTCGGTTCTGATGCGGTTAAAGTCGTAGATTTGGCAGCGCGACAGGATGGTGGGGATAATCTTGTGCTTTTCCGTTGTGGCGAGGATAAACACGGCGTGCACCGGCGGCTCCTCCAGCGTTTTGAGAAAGGCGTTAAAGGCGGTGGTCGATAGCATGTGCACCTCGTCGATGATGTACACGCTGTACTGCCCTATCTGCGGCGGGATGCGCACCTGCTCTATGAGCTGGCGGATATCCTCCACCGAGCTGTTCGACGCGGCGTCGAGCTCGTGGATGCTGTACGACCGCCCCTCGTTGAACGAAAGGCAGCTCTCGCACTCGTTGCACGCCTCCATGTCGGGCGTAGGGTTGGTGCAGTTGATGGTTTTTGCAAAAATGCGGGCGCAGGTAGTCTTCCCCACGCCGCGCGGCCCGCAAAAGAGGTAGGCGTGCGCCAGATGCTTGCGAACAATGGAATTCTTGAGCGTGGTGGTAATGGAGGATTGCCCCACCACCGAGGCAAAAACCTGCGGACGATACTTTCGCGCTGATACTACAAACTCATCCATTTAATGTTGTTTTCTCGTTTCAATATTTTTATGTGAGGCGGGCAAATGTAGCATTTTTTGTGCGTTGCGGCAAGATTTATACGGTTAAATGGAGAATTTGTTGATATTTATCTCAAGGACTATTGAATAAAATTTTCTTTCTTCTGCAAAATGAGCACAAAAAAGTACTATCTTTGGTGGTCGAAAAAACTAATTTATTTGTTTCACAAAATTTAAAAATACAAATGTAGCTATGAAAAAGTTTTTTATCCTTACAATTTGCGCCATCATCTCTTTTGGCGCCGTGGCACAGGTGCAAATCAAGGCGCCAGACCTTGAAAGCCTAAAGAAAGAGGTAGCCAAAAGCAACGCAGACACCGCCAACCCCAAGAAAAAAGACCAGCCCAAAACGTGGGTGCAGCGCGCCGGAAAGCTCGTTAGCGTGCACGAAAAAGCCACCATGGGGGCAAACCGAGGCATGCACAAGGCTATCTTTGCAACGCTCACCAAAGAAGCTAAAGCCGAAACGGTGGGCGGCGTTGAGTACGAGGTGCTGGTATTCCCCACCATAGACTTTTACTTTGACAAAAATAGCGGTACGTTGGTGCTGTGGAAAGAGAAGGAAACCGCCACCGAGCGCCCGCTCTCGCAGGCCTACGCGTCATACCTCAAGGCGGTGGAGCTGGACGTTAAGGGCGCCCAAACAAAAAAGATAAAGGAGGGGCTCACGTCCCTTTCCGGAAAGCTGCGCGAGGAGGGGCTGATTGCCTACATCGGGGACAACTACAAGCTGGCGCAGCAGTACTTCATGGAGGCGGTAGAAGCCATGCTGCATCCGGTGGTGGGCGGGAGCCTCGATACGGTGTTGGCAAGCTTTGCGTTCTACGCCGGCGTGGTATCGCTCGACGAGAGCGTGAGCGACTACGACAACGCCATCCGCTACATGAAGCTGTGCATCGACAACGCATTCTTTGAGGACGGCAGCGTGTACTCCTACCTCGCCAAGGCTCAGGCCGCCAAGGGCGACACCACCGCGCAGGAGCAAACGCTATCGGAGGGTTTTGTAAAGTTCCCGAGCAACCAAGCCATTTTGATTGAGCTCATCAACCTTTACCTGAGCGCCGGCGAGAACGAAGACAAGGTCATTGCGTACCTGAAAAAGGCGCAGGAAAACGAGCCGACCAACGCAACGCTATACTTTGCCGAGGCTACGCTGTACGAAAAGCTCAAAAGGTTTGACGACGCCGAGCGGCTGTACCTGAAAACAGTAGAGGTGGACTCTGCCAGCTACAACGGCTACTACAACTTGGGCGCGCTGTACTACAATAGGGCGGTAGAGTACATCAAAGAGGCGCAGGAAATTAAGGACTGGAAAGATCCCAAAATTAAGGAGCTGGAGAAGCAAGCCAACGACGAGTTTAAGCGCTCGCTGGCGCCCTTCAAAAAGGCGCACGAGCTGCAACCCAACGACAAGTACGCGCTGGAGAACGTAAAGAATATCTACTTCCGCTTCCGCGACGAAAGCAAGGAAATGATGGATCTCTACAACCTCTACAACGAAAAATATACCAAGCTGCAAGGGTTGTGATTTGTTGTCATTGGTAATATGCTGACAATTTGTGTTATGATTAAAAATATTTCTTTTAGCTAAAAACCATCACGTCCCGACCTAAGCTGCGTCGGGACGTTGGTGTAATATAGCCGCTAACCGCTAACCGTTGACCACTACTCTGATTTACTATTTTTTTTGTAACTTTGCCGGCAAGCTTCGGGAGTTTGGGTTTGGCAGGCGCGCTACGATAGGCGCCATGCAGCGCCACAACGCCCATTAGTCGCTACTATTTAATTGACGCCTTATACTATCTTAATGACAAAAAAGAAACCAACCTCGCGCTCCACCGCTGCTACCGCCGAGCGGCTTTGCGCCACCGCTGCCGAGGCGATGCTCGACAAAAAGGCGCAGCACGTGATGAGCCTCGACCTTAGCCAAATTGACGGTGCTATAGCCACCTGCTTTGTACTCTGCAACGCCGACTCCACCACGCAGGTGGAGGCAATTGCCGACAACGTAGAGGAGCAGGTGCGAAAAACGTTAGGAGAAAAACCCCTGCGCCGCGAGGGTTTTGAGAATGCCATTTGGATAATACTCGACTACGTGGACGTGATGGTGCATATTTTTCAGACCGAAGCGCGCAGCTTTTACCGCCTCGAATCGCTCTGGGCCGACGCTGAGCTGCGGCGCTACGACGAAAAACCTCCGGCGGAGGTAAAAGAAGACGCCCCAGCAAAAGCGCCTGCAAAGGCAAAAGCAAAAGCTCCGGCAAAGAAAGCTCCGGCCAAGAAAGCTGCCGCGCCTAAAGCGCCGGCTGCCAAAAAACCCGCCGCCGCCAAGGCAACCAAACCGGCGGCAAAGAAAGCTACAGCAGCGGCAAAGAAAGCTACAGCAGCCGCAAAGAAAACCACGCCGGCCACGAAGAAAGCCGCTGCAGCTAAAATTAAGAAATCATAACTATCCTTAATCTTATAAATCCCTAATATGACGACGGAGCAAAACGACAAAAAAACGAAGCAACCTGCCGAAAAGCCGCTGCGCAACGCCGGCAAGCCCAACAACAACGTGTACTGGATTTACGCGCTGATTATAATGGGCATCTTTGGCGTTAACTACTTCCTGAACTCAGGCAACCCCGTTGAGATTTCGTGGCGCGAGGTGCGCACCAAAATGATAGCCGACGAGGATATCGCCAAAATTGTGGTGGTCACCAACGCCCCCCGCAAAGTTGAGGTGTACCTCAAGCCGGACAGGCTCGAAAAGTACGAAAGCCGCTTTACGGGCGCCTTTGACTCGCCCGCCAAGCATGGGCCGCACTTCTTTTTCACCATAGGCGATACCAAAGCGTTTCAAGACCAGCTGGCGCAGGCGCAGGAAAATATCGCCGAAAGCGACCGCATTGAGCCGGAGTTTATAGAGCACACCAACTATCTGGGCAACATCCTTGGGTGGCTGCTGCCGGTGGTGCTGGTCATCGGGATATGGATGTTCTTTATGCGGCGCATGGGCGGCGGAATGAGCAGCGGCATGGGCGGCGGAATTTTCAGCGTGGGCAAGTCCAAGGCGCAGCTCTTTGATAAGGACAACAAGGTGCGCATTACCTTCAACGACGTGGCGGGGCTGGAGGAGGCTAAGGTCGAAATCATGGAAATTGTGGACTTCCTGAAAAACCCCAAGCGCTACACCGACCTTGGCGGCAAAATTCCCAAGGGCGCGCTGCTCGTAGGCCCCCCGGGCACGGGGAAAACCCTGCTGGCAAAGGCGGTGGCGGGCGAGGCAAACGTCCCCTTCTTCTCCCTCTCCGGCTCCGATTTTGTGGAAATGTTTGTGGGCGTGGGGGCGTCCCGCGTGCGCGACCTCTTTAAGCAGGCTAAGGAAAAAGCGCCCTGCATCATCTTTATCGACGAAATTGACGCCATTGGGCGCGCGCGCGGCAACAAGGCCGCCTTTACCACCAACGACGAGCGCGAAAACACCCTCAACCAGCTCCTGACCGAAATGGACGGCTTTGCCTCCAACTCCGGCGTAATCATCCTCGCAGCCACCAACCGCGCCGACATTCTCGACCGCGCGCTGCTGCGGGCAGGCCGCTTTGACAGGCAAATTCACGTGGACTTGCCCGACCTCAAGGAGCGCCTCGAAATATTCAAGGTGCACCTGCGCGGGCTAAAGCTCGTGGAGGGCTTTGAAATTGACTTCCTCGCCAAGCAAACGCCCGGCTTTTCGGGCGCAGACATCGCCAACGTGTGCAACGAAGCGGCGCTCATTGCCGCCCGCAAAATGAAGCCCAGCATCGACAGGCAAGACTTTCTCGACGCGGTTGACCGCATCGTGGGCGGGCTGGAGAAGAAAAACAAAATTATTTCGGCGGAGGAAAAGCGCACCATCGCCTACCACGAAGCCGGACACGCCACGGTGAGCTGGCTGCTGGAGCACGCCAACCCGCTGGTGAAGGTTACCATCATCCCGCGCGGACGCTCGCTCGGCGCCGCGTGGTACCTGCCCGAGGAGCGGCAAATCACCACGCAGGAGCAGCTGCTGGACGAAATGGCGGCAACCCTCGGCGGACGAGCCTCGGAGGAGCTCACGTTCCGTAAAATCTCCACCGGCGCGCTCAACGACTTGGAGCGCGTCACCAAGCAGGCCTACTCCATGATTGCCTACTTTGGCATGAGCGGCAAGCTGCGCAACCTCAGCTACTACGACTCCACAGGGCAGGAGTACTCGTTCTCGAAGCCCTACAGCGAGCAAACCGCCGTGACCATCGACGAGGAGGTGCAGGCGCTGATAGATAAGGCGTACAAGCTGGCAAAGCAGGTGCTGACGCAAAACAAAAAGGGCTTGAAGCAGCTGGCGGAGCTGCTGCTGGAGCGCGAGGTTATCTTTAGCGAGGATTTGGAAAAAATATTTGGCAAGCGCAAGGGCGACCGCCCCGAGCTACTCATCCCCACCGAGGCTACCACCGACACCGCCGCCGACAGCAACACCGCCGCTCCCGCCGACGCAGACGGCGCCGAGCCGCAGGAAAAACCTAAGCGAAAATCGCGCAAACCTAAAACCGAAACCGAAGCCGTCCCCACCGCGCCGGCGCCAGCGCCGATTATGGAGCAATCGCTGTTTGATGCGCCTTTGCCTAAGCCGAAGCCGGAGGAAGCGCAGGTGGCAAAAGGCAGCGACGCCAGCGACGAGGGCGAAGCAACGCCGGAGGGGAGCACAAATTAGTAGTTGGGTTTCTCAAATTTTAAAATTAACAATACCATGGAAGCAGATTGGATAAAAATATATGAGGCTGCCGATCCCGTATCGGTAGAGCTGCTAAAGCAGCGATTGGAGGAGGAAGGTATATACACAGTGGTGCTCAACCATCGCGACACGGAGCTGGGCATTGGCGAGGTGGAGCTGTACGTGCATGAGTCAAATAAGGATGCGGCAATGAAGTTTATTTCCTAATCCTTTACACATGAAGCTAAACAACCTGTTTACCCGTCTTCTGTCGGGGGCGATTTACGTAGCGCTGGTGCTGGGCTCGCTGTACTTGTGCCCGCAAGCCTTTGCGGGCGTTATGGCGGTGGCCATGGTAGTATCCATGCACGAGTTCTACAGCGTTGCCGCAAAAACAGGGGTGAAGCCTCAGCGCACAGCAGGCCTGCTGTGCGGCGTGGCGGTGTTTGCGGCGTGCTACGCCGGCTCGTTCGGCTTGACGGACAGCGCTTACAACCGCGTTTTCTTTTACCTCCCGATACCGCTGGCGGCGCTCGTGTTCTTTGCCGAGCTTTTTCGCAGGCACAATATGCCGTTTAACAACATTGCCTACACGCTGCTGGGCGTTATCTACGTGGCGCTGCCGCTGTCGCTTACCAGCTTTGTGTACCGCGCGGGCGGAGCAAACGCGATGTGCAGCTTTTTTATTTTGCTGTGGGCAAACGACACCTTCGCCTACCTGTTTGGCGTTGCCTTTGGCAGGCACAAGCTGTTCCCCTCCATTTCCCCCAAAAAATCGTGGGAGGGCTACGTAGGCGGCATCCTGTCGGTAACAGCGGCGGCGTGGGCGTTGCACCACCTGTTTGGAGATGTGGAGCTGGTGCACATGGTGTCCTTTGGCGTCATCATTTCGGTTACCGCCGTGCTGGCCGACTTGGTAGAGTCGATGTTCAAGCGCAGCGCCGGCGTTAAGGATTCGGGCGCAATCATGCCCGGGCACGGCGGCTTGCTCGACAGGTTTGACGCGGTGCTGCTCACGCTACCGCTGGTGTTTGTTTACGCGCAGCTATTTATGTAAGAACAAAGGGAGAATTTTCGTGTTAAAATAAATACTCATTTATAAAATAATAGGCAACGTATGAAAATATCAGTAGTGGGAACGGGCTACGTAGGCTTGGTAAGCGGCGCCTGCTTTGCCGAAACGGGCATAGCGGTAACCTGCGTGGACGTAAACCAAGCGAAGATTGCCGCGCTCAACGCCGGAAAAATCCCCATATGGGAGCCCGGGCTTGATGAGGTGGTGCTGCGTAACGTTGGAAAAAATCGCCTGCGCTTCACCACCTCGCTCAGCGACAGCTTGGCGGAAGCCGACGCGGTGTTCATTGCCGTGGGAACGCCCTCGGGCGAGGACGGCAGCGCAGACCTGAGCTACGTGCTGCAGGTTGCATCGGAGGTGGGGAGGCACCTCAACCACTACCTTGTGGTGGTAACCAAAAGCACCGTGCCGGTGGGCACCTCCAAGCTGGTAAAGGCGGCGGTGCAGAAAGAGCTCGACGCGCGCGGCGTGAGCGTGGAGTTTGACGTGGCGTCTAACCCTGAATTTTTGAAGGAGGGAAACGCCATTGACGATTTCCTGAAGCCCGACAGAATTGTTATCGGCACCGAAAGCCGTCGGGCGCAGGAGCTGATGGAAAAGCTCTACAAGCCCTTTCTGCTCAACGGTCACCCGATTATTTTTATGGATATCGCCTCGTCGGAGCTGACAAAGTACGCCGCTAACGCAATGCTGGCAACAAAAATTAGCTTTATGAACGACATCGCCAACCTCTGCGAGCTGGTGGGCGCAGACGCTACGCTGGTGCGCAAGGGCATTGGCAGCGACCCGCGCATTGGCGCCAAGTTTATCTACCCGGGCGCGGGGTACGGCGGCAGCTGCTTCCCCAAGGACGTGAAAGCTATCATAAAAACAGCCGACGAGTACGGTCACTCGCTCGAAATCCTGAAATCGGTGGAGCGGGTCAACGAGCAGCAGAAGAATTTAATCTTCAACAAAATTCGCGCGTTCTTTGGGGGCAACCTCCAAGGCCGGCGCGTAGCCATCTGGGGGCTCGCGTTCAAGCCCAACACCGACGACATGCGCGAGGCGCCGGCGCTCACCGTAATACGCCGCCTGCTGGAGCACGGCGCTACCGTGGCGGCGTACGATCCGGTGGCCATGCAGGAGGCCAAAAGGTATGTTGGCGACAGCATAGCATACCACCCGTCGGCGTACAGCGCGCTGAAGGGCGCAGAGGCGCTGGCGCTCATGACCGAGTGGTCGGAGTTCCGCGTATTTGACTACGACGCGGCAAAGCAGCTGATGAAAACGCCCGCCGTGTTTGACGGGCGCAACATCTACGACCCGACAGAAATGCAAGAGCAAGGCTTTCACTACTATGGAATAGGACGAAAAGCTAAAGGCTAATTTCCTAAAACTCCTAAAAAACGGAATTATGAAGCGTATTTTAGTCACCGGAGGCGCCGGATTTATTGGCTCGCACTTGTGCGAGCGGCTGCTGAGCGAGGGCAACGACGTGCTGTGCCTCGATAACTACTTCACGGGGAGCAAGGAGAACATTGCCCACCTGCTGAGCAACCCCTACTTTGAGCTGGTGCGCCACGACGTCACCGCGCCGTTTTACGTCGAGGTGGACGAAATATACAACTTGGCGTGCCCCGCCTCGCCCGTGCACTACCAGTACAACCCCATTAAAACGATAAAAACTTCGGTGATGGGCGCCATCAACATGCTGGGCTTGGCCAAGCGCGTAAAGGCAAAAATCCTGCAAGCCTCCACCAGCGAGGTGTACGGCGACCCGTCCGTTCACCCGCAGCCCGAGGAGTACTGGGGCAACGTAAACCCCATCGGCATCCGCTCGTGCTACGACGAGGGCAAGCGCTGCGCCGAAACCCTGTTCATGGACTACCACCGGCAAAACGGCGTGCACATTAAGCTTGTGCGCATCTTCAACACCTACGGCCCCCGCATGAACCCCAACGATGGGCGCGTTGTGTCGAACTTCATCGTGCAGGCGCTGCGCGGCGAGGACATTACCATATACGGCAACGGAACGCAAACGCGCAGCTTTCAGTACGTGGACGACTTGGTGGAGGGGCTTATCCGGATGATGAGCACCGACGATGCCGTTACAGGCCCCGTAAACATTGGCAACCCAAATGAGTTTACCATGCTGGAGCTGGCGGAAAAGGTGCTGGCGCAGGTCGGCTCAAAATCGAAAATCGTTTACCGCCCGCTACCCTCCGACGACCCCAAGCAGCGCCAGCCGCAAATCGACAAGGCGCG
>JAITQP010000048.1 GCA_031288885.1 Prevotellaceae bacterium
CAACAACTTCATTAGGAATTAGGTATTAATTCCTAATTCGTAATTCCTAATTCCTAATTGAATTAGTATCTGTAGTGCTCTGCCTTGTATGGCCCCTCGACCTTTACGCCAATGTAGGCGGCTTGCTCGGGGGTTAGCGTGGTGAGCTTTACGCCGATTTGCTCCAAGTGCAGCCGCGCCACCTCCTCGTCCAGCTGCTTGGGCAGCGTGTAAACGCCCACCTTCAGCTCCTTGTTTGTCCACAGCTCTATCTGCGCCAGCGTTTGGTTGGTAAACGAGTTGCTCATCACAAACGAGGGATGCCCCGTTGCGCAGCCAAGGTTTACAAGCCGCCCCTCGGCTAAGAGGAAAATGGCGTGCCCGTCGGGGAAGGTGTACTTGTCCACCTGCGGCTTAATGTTTTCCTGCTTTACGCCTGCCAGCGCGTTGAGCTTGTCCACCTGAATTTCGTTGTCAAAGTGCCCAATGTTGCAAACAATGGTCTGATCTTTCATTTTCTGCATGTGCTCCAGCGTAATGATGTCGCGGTTTCCGGTGGTGGTAACGTAAATATTCCCTTCGCCCAGCGCGTCCTCCACCGTTTTCACCTCAAACCCCTCCATAGCCGCCTGTAGCGCGCAGATGGGGTCAATTTCGGTGACGATAACGCGCGCTCCGTAGCTCCGCATTGACTTAGCGCAGCCCTTGCCCACGTCGCCGTAGCCGCACACCACCACCACCTTGCCGGCAATCATCACGTCGGTTGCGCGCTTTACCCCGTCGGCGAGCGATTCGCGGCAGCCGTACAGGTTGTCGAACTTGCTCTTGGTCACCGAGTCGTTTACGTTGATGGCCGGCACGAGCAGCTCGCCGCGCTCCTGCATTTGGTAGAGGCGGTGCACGCCGGTGGTGGTTTCCTCGCTCACGCCCTTCCACTCGGCCACCGTGCGGCGCCACTTTTGCCCATCCTCCTTAAGCAGGTCTTTGAGCAGCTGAAGGATAACGCCCTCCTCCGTAGAGCTGGGCGTTACGTCCAGCGTTTTGGCGTCTTTTTCGGCGGCAAATCCTTTATGGATAAGCAGGGTGGCGTCTCCGCCGTCGTCCACTATCAGCTGCGGCCCCTTGCCGTTGGGGAACGATAGCGCCATGGCCGTGCACCACCAGTACTCCTCCAGCGTTTCGCCTTTCCACGCAAACACCGGCGTTCCGGCGGCGGCAATGGCAGCGGCGGCGTGGTCTTGCGTAGAAAAAATGTTGCAGCTGCACCAGCGCACATCTCCGCCCAGCGCCCTGAGCGTTTCTATCAGCACCGCCGTTTGGATGGTCATGTGCAGCGACCCCATAATGCGCACGCCCTTTAGCGGCTGCGCCTTGCCGTACTTTGCGCGCAGCGACATCAACCCGGGCATTTCCTTTTCGGCAATTTCAATCTCCTTGCGACCCCAACCTGCAAGCTGTAAATCTTTTACTTTGTAAGGCAGATTTTCTTGTATCAACATACTACTGAGTTTAAATGATTAGAGGGTACAAATGTAGCTCATATTGCGATAATAATCACACCAAATAGAATTTTATTTGTAAATTTGTGTTTTAAAACCGTTGCGACACGCACGTAAACAAGCGCACATGAGATTGCTAATTCAAAGAGTATTAGAGGCGTCGGTTGCCATTGGCGGAGCTGTAAAGGCCAGCGCGGGAAAAGGGATTTTGGTCTTGGCGGGCTTTGAGGAGGCTGATAGCGAGGAAGATTTGTTGTGGGGCGCGGCAAAGCTGGCGCGCCTGCGCATTTTTGATGACGAGCAGGGCGTTATGAACCTGTCGCTACAGGACGTAAACGGCGAAGTAATTGTCGTAAGCCAGTTTACGCTGCACGCGCAAACCAAAAAGGGCAACAGACCCTCGTACATCCGCGCAGCGCGGCCGGAGCGCGCCGCCATGCTGTACAGCAAATTTGTGGAGCTGGTGCAGGCCGAGCTGAAAAAGCCCGTCGGCACAGGCGAGTTTGGCGCAAATATGCAGGTGTCGCTCGTAAACGATGGGCCGGTGACGATTTGGATTGACACAAAACAAAAAGATTAGACAACAATACTCCCAGAAATGGAAGTAGATTATAGCTATAGCGATGATGAAAGTATCACTTTTTAACAATAATAACCCGTCGGTGGACGCCAAAGAGGTGGCAAGGCAGCTCGGCGAAATTGCCCAAGCGGCCAAATCGCTGCACAACGCCAACGTGTACCGGCAGTGCCTCAGCGTGGTGGACTACACCTCGCTCAACGCTACCGACTCGCCGGCGCGCGGCAAGCTGCTGGCCGAAAAAATCAACCACTTTTCTACGCGCTACCCCAGCCTCCCCAACGTGGCGGGCATCTGCGTGTACCCCTCGCTGGTGGAGGGCGTGCGCTCGGCGCTCACGGAAAAGAGCGTGAAGGTGGTGTCCGTAGCCGCAGGATTTCCCGCCTCCCAAACGCTCTTCAGCGTAAAAAAGCTGGAGTGCGAGGCGGCCGTTGCCGGCGGCGCCACCGAGGTTGACGTCGTGATGTCGCTGGGGCGCTTTTTGGACGGCGACGACCACTTCACCTTTCACGAAATAGCGAGCCTGAAGGCCGCCTTAACAGGAAAAGGTATTCACCTCAAGGTCATTCTGGAAACGGGCCTGCTCCCGTCGCTACCGCTGGTGTACAAGGCCTCCATGGGCTGCCTGACGGCGGGCGCGGACTTCATCAAAACGTCCACCGGAAAGGTTGCGCCCGCCGCCACGCCGGAGGCCGCGCTGGTAATGTGCAGGGCGATAAAAGATTTTTACGCCGAAACCGGCGTAAAGAAAGGCTTTAAGGCGGCAGGCGGCATTGCCACCACCGCCGACGCCGTAACCTACTACGCCATTGTGAAGCACGTCTTGGGCGACGAGTGGCTCACGCCGGAGCTGCTCCGCATTGGCGCCAGCCGCTTGGCAAACAGCCTGCTGAGCGATATTACGGGAAAGGAGGAGAAGTATTTTTAGGCTATCAATATTTTCAGCTATTTAAACATTCAAAATTTCTAAACATGCAAAAAATTTTAGTTACGGGAGGTACAGGGTACATTGGCTCGCACACGGTGGTGGAGCTGCAAAATGCCGGATTTGAAGTAGTCATCGTAGATAACCTCTCCAACTCGTCGGCTGAGGTGGTGGAAGGCATTGCGCGCATCACGGGCGTTCGCCCCGCCTTTGAGCAGCTCGACTGCTTGGACGTGGAGGGCTTGGACAAGCTGTTTGCAAAGCACAAAGGGATTGCCGCCATCATCCACTTTGCGGCGAGCAAGGCCGTGGGCGAGTCGGTGCAAAAGCCGCTGCTGTACTACCGCAACAACCTGAGCTCGCTCATCAACCTGCTGGAGCTGATGCCGAAGCACGGCGTGGAGAACTTCGTTTTTTCGTCGTCGTGCACCGTGTACGGGCAACCCGACGTGCTGCCCGTCACCGAGCAGGCGCCGCGCAAGCCCGCCGAGTCGCCCTACGGCAACACCAAGCAAATTTGCGAGGACATCGTGAACGACACGGTACGGTCGGGGGCAGCGCTGCGGAGCATCCTGCTGCGCTACTTCAACCCCATTGGGGCGCACCCCAGCGCAGAGATTGGCGAGCTGCCGCTGGGCGTTCCGCAAAACCTCATCCCCTTTGTGACGCAAACGGCGGCGGGCATCCGCCCCAAGCTGAGCGTATTCGGCAACGACTACAGCACCCCCGACGGCTCCTGCATCCGCGACTACATCAACGTGGTGGACTTGGCCAAGGCGCACGTGATTGCCGCGCAGCGAATGCTGACCGGTAAAAGCAAGGGCAACGTGGAAACGTTTAACTTGGGAACGGGCAGAGGCGTGTCGGTGCTGGAGGTGGTCAACACCTTTGAAAAGGTGACCGGCGTAAAGCTCCGCTACGAGATTGTAGGCCGGCGCGCCGGCGACATAGAGCAAATCTGGGCCGACCCCACCTACGCCAACGCAGAGCTGGGCTGGCAAGCCAAAGAAACGCTCGAAAACACGCTGGCCTCCGCGTGGAAATGGCAGCAAAAGCTAATGATTAATGGTTAATGATTAATGGCGCAGTGATGCGGATTTACTTATTTGTGAATTAGGTAATTCTCACAACCTCGGCGACAGATAAGATAAGTCCGCTTTTTTGTTTGTTAAAAAACGTAGAACGTTTGCCCTCATTGTGAGCTATTTTTACCCCGATTTTGACAATTGAAATAATCGTTATATGATGCACTGTTAACTTTAAGCGAAGAAATTATGTAGAAAAAGACGAAACGTGTGCCGATTAAGCACAACATGACATATTTTTAATAGCATTTGCTATGTTTTTGTCGTTGAGATGTGAGAAGTTTCAAAGAAAATTCACAGAAATAGGTAAATGCTCGCAGTAATGCGGGCTTACTTATCCGCTTGTTTGGGTATTTCCTACAACCTCAGAAACCGATAAGTTAAGTCCGCTTTTTTTATTTGACTAAACCCAAAGTAGGTAATACTGAAAATCCTGTAACAGCTTTGCTGCTCATTGGGGCAGCAAGCATGATGACCGCCAGAGCGAAGCAAATTTTTTTATCCCGATTTGGAAAATTGAAATAATTATGTGTATATTTGCACCGTTAATATTAAACGAAACATTTATGTAGAAAAAGACAAAGAGCGTGCTGACAAGCACAAAATGACATATTAATTAGCATTTGCTATATTCTTGCTCCATGAAAATTAGGAACTTTCAAAATATAACAAGAATAAGTTGAAATGCCGCAGGAATGCGGATTTACTTATTTGTTATATTGGGTCTCCTAATACCTCA
>JAITQP010000061.1 GCA_031288885.1 Prevotellaceae bacterium
AAATCAAGGAAGTCGATATCCTGACCTAACTTTTCGTTATCAATTATGCGCAGCGATAGCCGGTTAAGGATTACGTCACACTTGGTGTTCCTGCCAGCTTCTACCGTAGCGGGGATGTAATTTTCTTCGTAGGCGTTTTTTTTGGCAAAAACGTAATACTTTCCGGCTTTTACCGCCTCAAGCGAGTACGCGCCATCGGAGCCTGTGGTGGTGGAAAGCAGCACGGGCAGGTCATCATAGCTAAAGTCGTAGCTCCCCGCGTTCGGGTCCATTGCTGATTGCTGAAACTCCTTTATGGCGTCCTCCAGCTCTTGGGCATCAATAATGTTAATTGTTGCCCCGCTTATGGGGTCGTCTGTTTGCTTATCGTTAACAACGCCGTGTACGCTGCCGGTGTTTTTTTCGTCCTCTGCATCTTCTGCGCAGCCGCACATCAGCGCAGCTGCCATTGTTAGGTAAAAAATCTTTTTCATTGCTTATTGATTTAAGGTTGTAAAACTAACTACTTCTCCGTAAGACGTGCCCTTTGTGCTGGTGGTATAAGCTTGCACATAATATGTCGTATTAGTAGCTAATCCGGAGATTGTTTCGGAAAAACCTCCAACGTCAGTCACCCCTGCCGCACCGGCGCTATGGTTCCATGTTGTTGCATTTACTTTAGCGCCGGTTTGTACGGAGTGGGAAGATGCACTGTAATAAAATCCTACAGACATAGGAAAAGGCGCTAAGCACTGATAGCTGGCCGACAGTTTTGCCGACGTCCCTGTAATATCGCTAACGCCATTTGTAGTGATAGCTATAGACGGCTTTAACAATACATCGCCGTTAGCCACCTGTCCTGCGTGCACCTCAACTTTTAAGATTTCGGACTCGTAGCCGGCTTTGGAAACTTCTATGTAGTGTACAGCGAAACTACCGTGTGCGGACAAATCTGGTTCGATGTCTTTGAACTCGTACTGCCCATCATTACCGGAAACCGTTTGCTTCAAGGTGACCTTTTTAGTTGGTGTTCCTCCAAGATTGGAACCTATGCCAAGCTCTATGCTCGCCGCGCTTAACGGCTCTCCCGAATTTTTATTGGAAATCACGCCATAAATACTACCGGTGGCTTCACCTTCTTCGTCTTCTGCGCAGCCGCACACCAGCGCAGCTGCCATTGTTAGGTAAAAAATCTTTTTCATTGCTTTGTCATCTTAAAATAGGTTAGCTGTTTTTTGTCATCGGGATGTTTGCCTCCGTCCTTTCGTCCGCCACGGCAGTAACCGTTTTGCGGTTGGTTTGGTAGCCCGATCTTTGCACGGTAATGGTGTACTGCTGCGCGTCGAGGTCGGCAAACTCGTAGCGCCCGTCGGCGCCGGTGGTGGCGCTCTTGCCGCCCGGGCTGAGCACCACGCTTGCGCCGCTAATGGCGGCGGCGGTTTCGCTGTCGGCTACCACGCCGTAGAGCGTGGCGTAAATGCTGGGCGTATCCTTGGTGCACCCTGCGTACGCCAGCAGGCAGAGCGCAGCGGAAATGGTAAATAATGTTTTTTTCATCGCTGTTTGTACTTAAAAGTGTTTAAAAATTCAGGGCAAAGGCTACGCCTCCGGCTTCGGGGGTGAGGTAGGGCGCAACCCTCAGGCGGCTATCGCCAATCTTGATATGCGGCTTGCCCTTGGCCACCACGCCGTCAATCACGCTCCACGCGTAGAGCGCCACCGCGCCGGCAATAGCGCCGTTGCGCACGTTCTCCCACGTGTCTGCGTTGCCGATGTAGGTTTTCTTTTCGGACGCGCTGTGCGTGGCGCCGATTTTGGAGGTGTAGGAGGCCCTCATGCTTTCGGCAACCACCACGCCGCCCAGCAGGGCTACCTCGCCCGCAATAAAGATGGAGCCCTTCAGCGTGCTGCCCTTGTGGATTTGCGCCATGCCGGGCACAAACGCGCGGGGCGAAAAGCCGAAGCTCTCGGTGATGCTTACGCGCTCAAACTCCGAATTCCTGTTTTTGCGCGTTTGGAACAAAAAATAGCCCCTGTAGAAAGCGCCATTGTACTCCCAGTACTCGCTGATTAGCTTTGCCGATACAATAATGCCGTCGCTTTCCTCCGGCTTGGTATTCATCATCACGGCTCCGGTGGTAAGGCTACGCCGTGTGGCAATCACCTCTGTGGCCTCCTTGCGCACCTCGCCGTGGCTTTTTCCCCGCACCATTACGGTTTCGAGGTACGATTGCCCCAAATCCATGGATACCGGCTTATCCGCCCACTCGGGCTTTTCGGCGGTGGTGCCGTAGGGCTTGTAGTCGTCTTGCGCCGAAGCGTTGGCGCCAAAGGCCAGTAAAAAATAAAAAAATAGTAACTTTCTCATGCTGCTATGGTTGTTTAATATGTTATCATTTAAGTTTCTTGTTGTAGCAAACGGGGGCTACCCCGCGAGGTAGCCCCACGTAGCGCTACTCCCCCTGCGAAGCCTCGGCCTTTGCATCTTTCCCCTCACGCTCAAAAACTTTCAGCGCGCTTTGCCTGAACTTTTCCTCGTTAAAGCGGACTTGCATCGCCTTGTCCTTAGCGCTTTCCTTTGAGATTTGCTTGGCAACCCCGTCGGTCATGGCGCTTGCCAGCTGTCGCTTGCTGATTTTAACGTTCATGTAAACGGTCACGTAGCCCTGATCGTCTTCGTCGGTTTCCTCGCGGCAGGTTTCCTGCGTATCATCCAAGTACTGGTCAATAACCTGCTGGCCTGCGCTTTCGATATGCGAGGTAACGGTGCTTTTTTCATTCACATCCAGCTGTTCAAAGTAGTCGCGCACCACGGCTTGGTAGCGCCCTTTGATTTTGGATTTCAGCAACAGCTGGCAACTCTTTAGCAGCTTGGTGTACTCCTCGGTGGAGAGCTTGTCCGACCTCACCCTTGCCTTTCCTGTGCCAACGTACCACTGCTCGTCGTCGTAGTCTTGGCAGGGAATTTCCACAGCGGTAGCGCTTCGCTTGGCCTTTTTCAGCTCCTTCTGCTTTTGCATCAGCAGGATTTGCCGCTCTATATCCTCCGTGGTTTCCTGCGGCGTTTCCTGCTTCTTTTTTCTCGCGCAAAAAGCATCCGGCGCGCACAGCAGCAGCGCCAGCAGCGCTACGGTAGTAATTCTTAGCGTTTTCATTTGTTCGTAATTTTTAGCGTTAAACACAATGCTCATCAGGAGTTACCGGCCGCCGGCTGCCCCTGACCTTCCACAAATTTCTGCTGCTCCTCCTTTTGCGACTTCTCAAACACCTTAAAGGCGCTTTCGCGGAACTGCTTCTCGTTAAAGCGGGTTTCCATTTGCTTGTCCTTCGAGAGGGTGCTCACCACGTCGTCCAAAATCGCCTTTTTGCCCACCTTAATGCTCATGTAGAGCGTTACAAACCCCTGCGCATCCGGCTCCGTGTTTTTGCGGCACGCCTCGCGCGTTTCGTTCACCTTTTGGTCGATAATAAAGTCGCCCGCGCTTTCGATATGCGACACGGTGTAGCTGCCCTCGTCCGCGTCCATCTGGTCCATGTAGTCGCGCACCACGGCTTTGTAGGTGCCCTTAAGCTTCAGGCGCAGCTGCTGCTGGGTGGTGCGCAGGAGCGCCGTGGGCGCGGTGTTGAGGCTGTTCACCTTAACCCTGCGTATTCCGCTGGCCGTAAACCACTCGTCGTCATCGTACAGCTGGCAGGGCTGCTCTGTTGCCGCCGCGAGGCGTGCGGCCTGCGCCTTTGCGTTGGCGTCGGCCACGACAGCATCGGCTTCGCGCTGCTTGGAGGCGCGGTCAGACGCCGCTTTAGCGTCCTCGAGCTCCTGCTGAGCCTTTATCAGCGCAGCCTCCTCCTGCATGGCCTTTACCTTGTCGGAGGCGTTTGAGGTCTGCGCCACCTGCTTTGCTCCACCGCAGCTCGACATTACTACGCACGCTGCGCACGCCATTACGGCGATTCTCACATACTTTTTTCTCATGATTATAAAAAATTTGTTGTGTATTGCCTACTTGGTAAGGGCGTCGGCATTCCCTTTAGCGAATTAAGAATTAAAAATTTACGGCATTATGGTAGTAATATGGTACGACAATAGAGGGCACAAAAAAACCGCCCCCATGCAAAAAACATGTGGCGGCATATATAAAGTTTGGGAAATTTTTCGTATAATACGCGCGCGCGACGCTACGTAACTCGTTGAGCTGTGTGTGTGTGTGTGTGTGTGTGTGTGTGTGTGTGTGTGTGTGTGTGTGTGTGTGTGTGTGTGTGTGTGTGTGACAACATAGCAAAATTATTTGGAGTTACCAAATGATTTTGCATACGGCAAGAAAATTTATGTTGGTATATGTTGTACATAACACTATAGGTATTAATGGCGGCAAAGGTACGGAAAATTTTTGAAGTTGAGCCAACAGGCAAGCGTTAAATATGAATATTTTTTCCACCGCCTGCCCCAGCATGTGGCAGCACATGCCGGCACGCGCTGCGCCATTGCGAGCGGAGCGCGTTGCGCTCACGCAATAACGCGAGGCGTGCAACAAGACGGAGGTTTGCAAGGAGGTTCCTCCGCTGCGCGCGCTCGTCCCTCGCGCGCTCCGGTCGGAATGACGGCAGGGGGCAAGCACAGGTGGTATGCAAAAAGGGCGGGTTTTAAACCCGCCCCTACAATGCACGCCTCGCGCCACCTCATACCTCATACCTCATACCTCATACCTCATACCTCATACCTCATACCTCATACCTCATACCTCATACCTCATACCTCATACTTCATACTTCATACCTCCTCAACTCTTAGTTCCATCTCCTCCACCGGCAGCAAGCGTTGCTCGCCTGTTCGCAGGTTTTTGAGGGATAT
>JAITQP010000068.1 GCA_031288885.1 Prevotellaceae bacterium
TATCAATAGAAAAATGCGCCCCCCTTTCCCCGTTCCCCGTAGGGGATTAACCAAATTAAAGACCTACGGGCTAAGGTAACGTAAGGGGTTCACGTTTTTCTATTGATATTAATCCCCTACGGGGGTGCACAAAATCATGCCGAGCAAGGTATAATCAACTATGAATAGCGCTGTATTATTAGATAAAGGGATGAAATGCCTTACCGATGGATTGGGTTTGCTGGAAGCCGAACAGTTCATTTATACGCTGCTGAGCCAGCCATTTGACTATACAGAATGGCGCAAAAATAATTTGTTTGAAGACATGAGCATTGCCGAGATCAGCGCAGCTGCCGACAAATACTGCAAAGAAAACCCACCTGTAACAAAAATTGAAGACAACCCATAAAAAAATCCTCGCCGGCGAGCGCATAACCGCCGACGAGTGCCTTGCGCTGTACCGCACGGCAGCGCTGCCGGAGCTGGGCGCTATGGCAAACATCCTGCGGGAGCGGCTCAACGGAAAGTACGTTTACTTTAACCGCAACGTGCACATTGAGCCCACCAACGTTTGCGCCAACCGCTGCCTGTTCTGCTCCTACCGGCGCGACGAGGGGCAGCCGGAGAGCTGGGACTTAAGCTTAGACGAAATTTTTGCCGTTGCCCAACAGTACGCCGGCACGGATATTACGGAGGTGCACATTGTGGGCGGCGTGCATCCCCGCCACACGCTCGACTTTTACGAGGAGATGGTGAGCGGCGTGCGCCGGATTTTGCCCAACGTGCACATCAAGGCGTTTACGGCGGAGGAGCTGTGGCAGATGGCGCAGCGGGCGCAGCTGCCGGTGGCCGACGCGCTGGCGCGGCTAAAGAGCTGCGGGCTGCAATCCATCCCCGGGGGCGGCGCGGAAATTCTGGACGACGGCGTTCGCGCCCAAATTTGCCCCACCAAGGTCAGCGCGCAGGGGTGGCTGGAGGTGCACCGGCGCGCCCACGAGCAGGGCGTTGCCTCCAACGCAACCATGCTCTACGGGCACGTGGAGACGTACGAGCACCGCGTGAGGCACCTGCAGCAGCTGCGCGACCTGCAGGACAAAACGGGCGGCTTTAACGCGTTTATTCCGCTCAAATTCTTCAAAAAAAACAACTCGCTGTCGGGGGCGGGGGAGGTGTCGGCGGTTGAAGAGCTGCGCAACATGGCGGTGTGCCGCATTTTTTTGGACAACATTCCCCACCTCAAAGCCTACTGGCCTATGTGCGGCAAGGCGGTGGCGCAGCTGGCGCTGTCGTTTGGCGCGGACGACATGGACGGCACCATCGACGACAGCACCAAAATCTACTCCATGGCGGGCGCGGACGACAAATCGCCCAAAATGACGGTGGACGAGCTGTGCGAAATGGCGCGCCAGTCGCGCTTTATCCCCGTGGAGAGGGACTCGCTTTACCGCCCCATTAAGCAATATTAACGATTTTTACTTTGATTTTCGGCAAGGCAGGGCTTACTTTGCAGTTGAATTACGAATTAGGAATTAAGAACGGCGTTGTTGCAACGGAGAAATTCGGTAAATTGTTGTGGTTGCTTTCACATTCCTAACGGAATGTGGCTGACGCTTTCGTAATCAATTGAGCATCGTTGCAACAACGCCACTTAAAATTGCCATGTTTTTCACGTTGTGATTTTGCGAATTGGCTCCAGCTGTCCGTAGGACAATAATATCAATAGAAAATGGGCGTTTACGGTTTTGATAGCCCGTAGGGCTTTAACCGTTTCATTGGTTTTTATTTTTCCCCTACGGGGAATTAGAGTTGGGTGGATTGCCCGTTGCTATTGATATTTATCCCCTACGGGGAATTGACAAAAAACGTGACGGCAACCACAATAAATTGCCGACGTTGAGGAGTTTTTTTCGTTGTAATAAAACCATTACAAATGAGGAGCATTACGTGCGTTAGCCTAATTCCTAATTCGTAATTCCTAATTCGTAATTATTTCGATATGAAGCAAAAGATAAAAATACGCAAAAAAAATACGCTTCAGGGCTTTTTGTGGCGGGTGTGGGGCAACTTCTACGCGCGCCACCTCATTATGGCAACCAGCGTGGTGACGCTCGCGGTGCTGCTGGTCAGCCTGTGGCTGATGATTTACACGCGGCACGGGCAAACGTTTGCGCTCCCCGACTTCATTGGCCTGTCGCTCAACGAGGCGCAGCGCCTTGCGCAGGAAAAGCACCTGCGCATTGAGGTTATCGACTCGGTGTTTATTGCCAGCAGGCCGCGCGGCTCGGTGATTGAGCAAAATCCCAAGCCAAAGGTGCGGGTAAAGGATAACCGGACGGTTTTTTTGACCACCAACGCCATGAGCGCCAAAAAGGTGAACGTTCCGACGGTGGTAGGCCTGTCGCTGCGGCAGGCTAAGGCAACCCTTGAGCTGCAAGGGCTGGAGGTGGGGCGCCTGCTCTTTACCCACGACATGGCCTCGGGCAACGTGGTGGGGCAGCTCCACGGCAAGCGCACGCTGAGGGGCAACGAGCAGCTGACGTTCGGCAGCAAGGTAGACTTGATTATCGGAAAAAGCCGCAGCTCGGAGCACACCGCGCTGCCGCAGCTTAAGGGGCTCTCGCTTCAGCTGGCCAAGAGCAGCATTATAGAGGCCTCGCTGAACATGGGAGCGGTAAAGTACGACGAATCGGTAAAAACCCTGTCGGATAGCCTCGAGGCGAGGGTATATACGCAGTATCCGGCGGCAGACGCGCAGGCCTCGCTGGAGGTTGGCTCGCCCGTTGATATTTACCTTACGGTTAACGCAGCCCGCTTGGGAGACTAAATGGACATGATGAACTTTCGACATATCGGGGCGCTCCTGCTTACGCTGGTCGCGGTTTCCCCCACCGCGCCGGCGCAGGAGGAGGCGCTGCAGGGACTTTTCTTGCGCCCCAAGGCGGTTGCTCCGGCAGCGCAGCCGCTCGCGTCCGGCAGCCCCGATACGCTTAGCCTGCCCTTTTTCGACGACTTTTCGCAGCAGCCCTACAGCCAGCCCGACCGCAGGAGGTGGACGGACGCTACCGTGTTCATCAACGACGCCTACGGCATAAATCCGCCCACCAAGGGCGTTGCCACGTTCGACATTCTGGACGGCAGCGGGCGCGTGTACAGGCACGTGAGCAGCGTGTCCACAGGCGCGGATACGCTCACCTCGCAGCCAATTCGCCTCTCCCCCACCGACGCCGGCGTGTTCCTCAGCTTTGCCTACCAGCCCAAGGGCATGAGCGACGATGCGCCCGAGCGCGCCGACTCGCTAACGCTACAGCTCTACGCGCCCGAGCTGGGCTGGGTTTCGGCGTGGCACGCCTCCCTCGACACGCTCCGCGCCGACACGCTGAAGGTGCTGAAAGAAAAATACTTTTTGCCAACGCCCTACGACAAAATATCCGCCTCCGCGGACGTTACCACCCAATTTTTTAAGGTGATAATCGGCATAAGCGACGCTAAGTTCCTACGGGCGGGCTTTCGCTTTCGCTTTATCAGCTACGCCACGCGGAGCAGCACGGACGTTTTGGGGCGGCTGGGCAACTGCGACATTTGGAGCTTGGATTTGGTTTACCTCAACAAAAACCGCACCGCCGCCGACACCCTCCTGACCGACGTTGCCATAGCGCGCCCCGTGCAAAAGCTGCTCAAGGAGTACTCCGCCATGCCGTGGCGGCACCTCAAGAGCAGCCTCACAGCGCAGCGGGAGCAGCTGATTAGCGCCACCAGCGTAGCCATTACCTACAGCGTGGGCAACTTGGGGGCAAGCGCAACAGGGTTTCGCACCGATTTTGAGATAACGTGCGTCACAGGGGCCGCCACTGCTCAGCCTAAAGAGCACCGCGGCGGCGCAAACAACATTCAGGCTGACACGGCGCGCCTGTACACCTTTAACCTGCCGCCGAACGACTTCCTGAACACGCCGTTGGCAAACGCCGACTCGGTAGCCTTTGAGGTCAAAGCCATCCTCTCCGACTACACCGTCAACGCGGGGCTGATGACCGAGCTGCGCGCAAACGACACCGGAATGTTCCGGCAGGAATTTTTTGCCTACTACGCCTACGACGACGGCTCCGCCGAAAACGGGTTTGGCATTTTTGGCGCCAACGCCGCCAACGCAAAGGCGGCGGTAAAATATTTTTCGTACCTGCGCGACACGCTCAGCGGCGTTTACATTCACTTCAACAGCACGCAGGACAGCGGGAGCATGCAGCAGTTTAAGCTCGCGGTGTGGGGCGACAAGGGCGGCGCGCCCGACGACGAAAAGGTGCTCTACCTTGAGCCCAACCTCAGCCCGCAGTACAGCAACCTCAACTCATTTGCCTACTACAAGCTGAAGCGCCCTGTGGTGGTGGAGGGCGTTTTTTACGTGGGCTGGGTGCAGCAGGCCTCCGCGATGCTCAACGTGGGGTTTGACCGCAACAGCAGCCCCGCCAACAAAATGTTTGTCAGCACCAACGGCTACACGTGGCAGCGCTCGGTGTACGACGGGCAAGGCGCGCTCATGGTGCGCCCGTCGTTTGCCCGACGAGCGGACTACGACCCCAGCACCGCTGCCCCCAGCGCTCAAGCGCGCCTCAGCATCAGCGTTTACCCCAACCCCGTGCGCGACGAGCTAACCCTTAGCCTGCCCGACAACCTGCGCGGCGCGCCGCTGACGCTGGAAATCTTCACCCTGTCGGGGCAGCGCGTGCGCTACGAAGCGCTCACCTCCAGCGTGGTCAACGTTTCGCGCCTGCCGCAGGGCGCCTACCTCATCCGCCTCAGCCAAGGGGCAAAGGATGTGGGGCACGCGAGGATAGTTAAGAATTAGGAATTAAGAATTAGGAATTAGGAATGACGTTGTTGCAACGATGCCCGCCCTTTTCCGTCATTGCGAGCGGAGCGAACACGCTTCGCGCCATTAATCATTAATCATTAATCATTAACCACTAATCACATGCTGGATTCCGAAGAATCGGCGGACATGTACGAGCACTTCAGCTTTACGGCGGACAAAGGTCAAGCCGTGGTGCGGGTGGACAAATTCCTGACCAACCGGCTGGAGAACGTGTCGCGCAACCGCGTCCAAAACGCCGCCGACGCCGGAAATATTCTGGCCAACGGCGCGCCCGTAAAGTCAAACTACAAGGTGAAGCCGCTGGACGTCATTTCGGTGGTGCTGCCCTACCCGCCGCGCGCCGTGGAGATTATCCCCGAAAACATCCCGCTCGACATCCTGCACGAAGACGACGACGTGATGGTGCTCAACAAGGCGGCGGGCATGGTGGTGCACCCGGGGCACGGCAACTTTAGCGGCACGCTGGTCAACGCGCTCACCTACCACCTGCAAGACCTGCCGCTGTTCAAGACCGGCAGCGTCAGGGCGGGGCTCGTGCACCGCATCGACAAAAACACGTCGGGCGTGATGGTCGTGGCAAAAAACGACATTGCGCACAACCGCCTCGCCAAGCAGTTCTTTGACCACACCATTGAGCGCCTGTACGTCGCCTTAGCGTGGGGCGCGCCCCACCCGCCGGAGGGAACCATCACGGGGAACATTGGGCGCAGCCTGCGCGACAGGGTAAAAATGCAGGTCTTCCCCGACGGCGAGCAGGGCAAGCACGCCGTGACGCGCTACCGCGTGACGGAAAGCTTTGGCTACGTTTCGCTCGTGGAGTGCAGGCTGGAAACGGGGCGCACGCACCAAATCCGCGTGCACATGGAGCACATCGGTCACCCGCTGTTCAACGACGAGCGCTACGGCGGCAACGTAATTCTCAAGGGGACAACGTTCACCAAGTACCGGCAGTTTGTGCAGAACTGCTTTGAGGCGCTGCCCCGCCACGCCCTGCACGCGCAGGTGCTGGGCTTTGCCCACCCCGCCACCGGCCAAACCATGCGCTTTGAAACCCCGCTGCCGCAGGACATGGCCGCGGTGGTGGAAAAGTGGAGAAAGTACGGACAGGTTTGAAATCCGCCCGCAAAGCCAAGGTGATGATTTACCTAAGAAAAATGCTGTGCTGAGCTGTAAAATCGACAGTAGCTACAGCCGGTACAGGTTTACGTTAGGAATATAGGCGAAGTCTTTTGTGTAGCCTTTTAGCGCTTCCCCACGCCTGCTCACGAAGCTGCTGGTCGCTGACGTCGCGATCTGCCCACATCCCGACCGAGAGCGTAAGCGACGTGCTCTTTTTACGCTTACTCTTGGGGGGGTCAGCGGCTACTACCGTAGGCTCAATGTTCCACGACTTCATCAGGTTCAACAGCACATCCATTTTATAGGGATCTATGTCATTTTTAAAGATAAGTTGTGTCATAACAGGTTTGCTTAAAATAACAAGTAAGGCAAAGGTACGCAAACTCACCGAATAAACAAAAATTTTTTCACCACCGACCGAATAAAGCTGCGGGTATGAAACTTAAGCCCTTTCAGAAGAAACGACCCCTGCGCGCTCCCCATTCCCCATAGGGGATTAATAGGGCGGTTAATCCCCTACGGGGAATGAGGGTTGGCTGGATTACCCGTTTCTATTGATATTATTGCCCTACGGGCAATTGTCTCACACTACACCATAACGGCGTGGTTGTCGTGGCAGGTTTCAAACCACGACAACGTATCGCCGGATGTGCAAAGGGCGGGTTTAAAACCCGCCCATACAGGGTAGCGCACCACAAACAATAAATATTTAAATAATGTTAATTTTCAATTTTTGCCGCCGAAGGCGGCAAAACTCTCTTCGCCTTGTCCTGCTCCGCTCCGCTTCGCAGACCGGCGAAGAGAGATAGCTTACAGGAAAGAAAGAACGCCAACAGGATAAACTTAAGGCCAAACCAAAACTAGCGGAGCTACCGCTACACTAGGCGGAAACCATAATTATAGGAGCTGTAGCTAGGCAAGTTGCGGTCGCGATTGGCTGCGCGGCTGCGGTCCGCGCTGAGGAGCCAACTGCCACCGCGGTTAACGCGGTTAACGCTACTACCAGCCCCCGTGGGATTTACTGCCGGTGTGGTCGATGTATTGCTGGGATAATTACCATACCAATCATAGCACCACTCCCTTACATTCCCGCTCATGTCGTAAAGACCTAGCCCATTCGCTAACTTTGTTCCTACAGCATGTGTCTTGGAGCTACTGTTGTCAGCGTACCATGCTACATTTTCTATCGTGTCGCTCCCGCTGTACTCATAGCTGTCGCAAATCCCCGCATTGCATCCCCGCGCCGCGTACTCCCACTCCGCCTCCGTCGGTAAACGGTAGTTCCTCCCCGTCAGGGCATTTAACGTCTCTAAAAAACCTCCTGAACCTACTATGTCATCCCAACTTACCCGATCCACCGGCAGGCTATCCCCGCTAAAGTTACTCGGGTTCGATCCCATCACCAGCTTCCACACCGCCTGCGTTACCTCGTACTTCCCTATGTAAAAGTCGCTCAGCTGCACGTAGTAATTCGACTCCAGCAGCTGAAACACGCCCCCCGCTACATATACCATTTCTCCTATCATTATTTTCTCTAGCCCTGATTGCCCTCTTTTTTCTTCGCACGGCATTGCCTCCTGGCCTACAAACTGCGTACGGTAGTACGCGCGGTCCGTGTA
>JAITQP010000127.1 GCA_031288885.1 Prevotellaceae bacterium
TTGCGGACAGCCTGCTGCGCAGCTTCAACAGCGTTGACAAGGTAACCGTTAAGGTCGCCAAGCTCAACCCGCCGCTGGGCGGAGGCGCCGTGCGGCAATCAAGCGTGACGGAGGTGAAAGTGAGGGGTTAGAAAAACCGAGGGGAGAAAATTTCCATTTTCTCCCCTCGTTCCTAACCATCAACTTGCGCTTAGCGGTTAACGCTTTAGCAGCAGCTCTTTTTTTACCACCACTTTTTTAGAGGCGTGCACCCTTTTTACGATGTAAATTCCGGTAATGTTTGGCTCTTGGAGCTCCTGCCCCTGCAGGTTGTAGTACCTAACCTCCACTACGGGGTCGCTGGCGTTCGGGGCGCTAATGCCCGTGGGAGCGGAGGCTGCCGACAGGGTTATGGTAAGGGCTTGGGTTACCCGCGGTACGGTAAGGGTGTAAAGCCCGCCGTCCTTGAGGGTTGGGGTAACCGTTTCACCGTTTACCGTTGCCGTTACCTGCCAATTTTCGTAACCTGCGCTCAGCGTAAAGCGAAGCGCAAGCGAATCACCGGACGTTAGCACGAGGCTATCGCCCGCGAGCGCAGGCGAAATAATGTGAATGCCCGCCGCTGCCGTTACCCTTACCGTCACCTTTCCCGACGGCTCTACCGGCTCTACCGGCTTTGCCGGCTCTACCACGGAGGTTGTATCTACGGGTATTCCCACCAAGTCGCTCCCGTTGGTTACAACGGATTTGCCGATGTTGAACTCGGAAACCTGTATGGTGTTGCCGGAGCTTCTATCCCACTCCTCAAAGACAAGCCGAACGTAGCGGTATGATACCTTGCCGGAGAGGTCGATTTTCACCTCATCCACCGCTGTGTTGATGGCAAAATGCTCAATAATAGGCGCCCAGCCCCCTGATGCTTCGTTTTTTCCGTAAAACGACGCTTGAGTGGCGCGCAGGGGAGTGGTGGTGTTGCTCTGCGTCCGGTGGCGGTACAGGAGGTAGCTCATCTCCTGCGGTTGCTTCATGTCAATTGCAAACCACGACGAGTCGCTTGCACCCACCGTTACCCCGCTGAGCGATTTGCCCGGCTTTACAAAGAGGAAAGAGGTAACGTTGTTGCCGTCGATAATGTTGTTTGGGTTATCGCCGCCCACCGTAGCGTCGGAGGGGCCGGTGTGCGAGGTGGTAACCGTCCAACCGCTCCTACCCAGCGGAACGTTGCGTCCGGGAAACTCGGGGGTGGTATCGTTGACCTTAAACTCCAGCGATTTGCCCGTGTGCGGCGAGGCGGGGTTTTCGTAGGTAACCAACCTGCGCCCCTGCACCTTTGGCGTTTCAATGCCAATGTTGATGGGCGACCCCTGCTTGCGGGGGTCAGCCACAACAACGGTGGCTTCGCTCTTGTCCACATCCTTAATCAGGACAACGCAGGCGTTATCAGCCTCCAGCGTCAGCCCGCCGGTGGTTTTGAAGCCTCCGGCCTTGTAAAAGGCGCAGCCGTACATTTTGAGCCTCCTGTTGTACACCACCTGCAGGCTATCGCTGTTGGCGAGCACCTCAACGTGCGACGGCTTGTACTGCTTTGCCTCCGCTGCGGTGCTGACGTTAGGCACAATAATGTAGGCATACTTGGCGTTGACGGGCTTTACGCCGTGCTCCTTCCAGAGCGTAAAGAGCTTTCCGGTGATGGGGTTCTCGGTGGCAAAGGAGAGGTTAACGTCTTTCCACCTGCCCGTTTTGGTTTGGTTAGCCAACACAAGGCTGTCCTTTTCGGGGAAGAAGTAGGCTACCTTGTCGTTGAGCACCCAATCCACGTTAGCAAAGCGGTGGGTTCCCTCGTCGTTGTCGAGCGCCTGCTCCTTGCCGCTGGCGGAAACAATGAGCTCTCCTGCCTGCCGGCACTGGTTAATGGTGGTGTGCATCATCTCCTCGTGCCCCGAGCGGATACCTGCGCCAACGCACACTATCTCCTTATCAAAGATAAACCACGCCTTTTTTGCGCCGAAGTCGAGCGCGGGCAGCCTGCTTCTCTGGGGTGATGGCGTTCCGCCCCAGCCCCCGTCGTCGTTGTAGTGGTAGAGCGATTGGTCGTTAATCATCTCAAAGGCGGTTACGCCGTACAGCCCGTCGGTAACGCCACCGGCGTAGCTCGAGCGTCCGTTGTGGATGTAGGAGTTGGCGCGCACCATGTGGGCGGAGTCCAAGTCGGGCAGCGTAGCGCCGGGTATTTTTGTCCAGCTCCAAAAGGGAATGATGCTTCCGTACTCCTCGCCGTCCACCGTAACGGTAGTAGCGCCGTCGGTGAGGAAGAAGCCGCGGGTGTTTTCGTAGATATCGTACTCGCTTCGCCCCATGCGGCTGGAGGCCATTCGGACGTCGAAGCTGTACTCGGGTCGCACCTGAAGCGTGTATTCGCCCCGATAGTAGTGGGTTTGCGAGGGTTGCAGGGCGTACGAGGCCGGCTCTTCCTTCTTAATTCTCTTGATGGCGGCCTCGTACTCGCTGAGGTGCGCGGGATCAATTTCCTTTAGCATTCCCAGCAGCGTAGTAAATCCGGCCTGCGACGTTTGATTTTCGCGGGTGATGCTTCGCCCAAAAATGTTGTGGTGGAGGCGCGCTCCGCGAATAATCTTGAGGTAGGTGTTGCGCACGTACTTGCTAAGGATGTCCAGCTTTTCGCCGGAGATAGTATAGGGCGTTCCCACCAAGTAGGAGGCTTGACGGGTTACGAGCTGTATAAACTCGTACCCGTAGCCCGCAAGGTAGAGCTGCGCGCCGTGCTGGCGGTACGACCAGTCGTGCTGTATTCCCTCGCCGGTAACCTGCTCCACGATGATGAAAGATTGCTCTGCGGCAAACGCCAAATCCTCCTTGTTTCGCGAGAGGCAGCTGCGGTAAATCCAGTGCATGGCAATATCGCACTTGTTGGCGCCGGCGGTGGTGGCGTCGTTGGGCGAGTCGGGGCGCCCCAACTTTTCGCGCCAGCGGGTGGCGAGCTTTTTGAAAATCGCCTCCTCCGTGATTTTTTTCTTACCCGGATAGGCGGCGATAAGGGCTTCGCCCAAATCGCGGGGGTGGGCTATACGGTTGTAGAACCAGTTCATGGTGTTGGTCAGATTTTTGTTGTACCACAATTCGTAGCCCTTCACAATTTTTGCGTAGAGGGCGTCATCCTCAAAATACTTGCAGCCCTGCTTGGTGTACGCAAGCCCCATTGTTTTGAGCCTCGAGAGGTGTATGAGGGGCTCCCAGTTGGAGCGGGACTGTGCAGCGTAGTCGATGTCCTTAAAAGACCCGTCAGCCTGCATGCTATCAATCCAGCTGTCCACGCTGGTCGCCAGCTCCTCCGCCGTGTAGCTCGACATCTTATCCGCCCTGATGCGGTTGATGATAGACTCTGCAATATCCAGCTCCAGCAGCTCGGGCTCTGCGGGCTCCGTCCACGCCGGCTCCGTTGGGTCAACGTCGGAGGAGAGTATCAGGCTCGGGTGATACTGCGGATAGCCTGCCGCCTCCTTGGAGTAGAAGCCCACATCACCTTTTGCATGGGCAGCAGAGCCGTCTATGCAGATGGAGAGCGTTCTGTCTTTTGCTATTTCGGCTTTAAGCTTTCCGGTGAT
>JAITQP010000138.1 GCA_031288885.1 Prevotellaceae bacterium
AAAAATCTTTTTTGGAGCAGGGATTTTTTTATCCCAACGCCGGACAACCTTCCCCCTTCAGCCCTCCACTTTCAACTAAAAAAGCATGCTGAAGTACCTCGTGATGCCGGTTATTCTCCTCGTTGTTATCAGCAAAGCGCGCGCGCAGGACAGCACGCTGCAGCTGAGCGGCTGCAAGCGTTTCCCCTACACGCAGCAGGTTGCGCCGCTTGCGCTGATTGCCACCGGCACGCTGACGCTGTGGCGGGGAAAGGAGGAGGTCAGCCGCTACACGCCGCAAACCTCCATCACCGCCGACGACTACCTGCAGTATGCGCCCATGCTGGGCTTGTACGCCGCCGATATGGCCGGCGTTGAGGCGAAGAGCAGCGCTTGGGATCAAACAAAATACCTCGCCATTTCGCAGCTGGCGTGCGCGGTGGTGGTGCAAACGCTCAAGTACACCGTTCGCGCGCAGCGCCCCAACAAGGGAGCGCGCAACTCGTTCCCGTCCGGACACACGAGCGTGGCGTTTGTGGGCGCGGCGGTCATGTACCACGAATTTAGGGAAACCAAGCCCGTGCTGGCGTACAGCGGCTTTGTTGTCGCCACGGCGGTGGGCGTCCTGCGCCAAACCAACCGCCGCCACTACATCTCGGACGTGCTGGCGGGCGCAGGCATCGGAATACTCATCACCAACCTCACCTACCACTTTGAGCCGCTCAAAGCGTGGCAGCCTTTCTCAAAATCCCAAAACCTCTCCCTCCTACCCTACTGCAGCGGCGAAAGCGCAGGAATGACCCTAAGATTAATGATTAACGGGTAATGATTAATGGAAATCCGTAAATATACATCCAAATTTTTTGCTATATTTGCCGTTCTTATCTCTAATACACTTATGTTGCATGTTGCACAACTTGTCCGATATATTTGAGCTGTGGAGCGGAGAGCCGCTACGCTCGTCGCAGGAGCTCACGCAGGCAGGGTCAAGCAGGCGCTACTTTCGCCTTGCCTCCGCCACCAAAGCTGCGGTGGGCTGCTACGGCAGCAACGTTCGGGAGAATACAGCCTTTATCAACCTCGCGCAGCATTTTGCCGCCAAGCAGCTGCCCGTGCCGCGCGTGCTGGCTACGTCGGCGTGCGGCAAGTACTACCTCCAGCAGGATTTGGGCAACGTGTCGCTGTTTGAGCTCATCGCAGCAGGCCGCGAAGGCGGACAATTTTCGCCGGACGAAAAGGCTGCGCTCACCGCCGCCATCACCGCGCTGCCCGACATACAGTACGAGGGCGCTCAGGGGCTCAACTTCGCGCTCTGCTACCCGCAGGCCGAGCTGGAGCCATGCGCCATCTCGTGGGATTTGAGCTACTTTAAGTACTACTTCCTCAAGCCAAGCGTGGAGGATTTTGACGAGGTCAAGCTCGAGGCCGACTTTGCGCGCCTGACGGAGTATTTTTCAGCCGAAAAAAACACCTGCTTTATGTACCGCGATTTTCAGTCGCGCAACGTAATGTGGCACGAGGGCAAGCCGTACTTTATCGACTTTCAGGGGGGGCGGAAGGGCGTGCCGCACTACGATGTGGCGTCGTTTCTGTATCAGGCAAGGGCCAACTTCCCCGACAGCCTGCGGCGGGAGCTGCTGCAAGCCTACCTTGAGCGCGCCGCGCGCTACACCGACGTTAACGCCGCCGACTTTGAGCAAAAGCTGCCCGCCTACGCGCTCCTGCGCACGCTACAGGTGCTCGGCGCCTACGGATTTCGCGGGTACTTTGAGCGCAAGCCGCACTTTTTGCAGAGCATTCCCTTTGCGCTCAACAACCTGAGCCGCCTGACGGAGCGCCTGCCGTCCGGCTTGAGCATCCCGTACCTCACCGCTACGCTGCAGGGCCTTGCCGAGCAGAGGCGTTCGGCGGCGCCGCAGCAACCGGACAGGCTGCGGGTGGAGGTTTGCAGCTTCTCCTACCGCCGCGGCCTGCCCGACGACCCCTCCGGCAACGGAGGCGGATTTATATTCGACTGCCGCAGCATCTTCAACCCGGGCAGGCTGGAGGAGTTCCGCCTGCTCACGGGCTTGGACTTGCCGGTGGTGCAGCTCCTGAACGGCAACAGGCAAATGGCAGAATTTGTGCAGCACGCCTTTGCGCTGGCGGACGCCGCGGTAGCGCGCTACCTGAACCGCGGCTTTCACCACCTCATGGTGAGCTTTGGGTGCACGGGCGGCCAGCACCGCTCGGTGTACGCCGCGCAGCGCATGGCGGAGCACCTGCGCAAAAAATTCCCGCAGGTGGAGGTTGCGCTAAAGCATCGTGAACAAGGTATCACAACGTAAAATACTTATCATATGAAAGCTTTAATTCTTGCGGCTGGCTTAGGCACGCGCCTCCAACCGCTCACAGACGACTTGCCCAAAGCGCTGGCGCCCCTTGGCGACGTAACGCTGCTGGAGCACAACCTGAAAACCTTGGCGGCGCAGGGCGTGACGGACTTTATTGTCAACGTGCACCACAAGGCCGATATGGTGGAAGATTTTTTACGGCGGCACAACAACTTTGGGCTGAACATTGCGATTTCGGACGAGCGCGCGCAGCTGCTCGACACCGGCGGAGGGCTGAAGCACGCCGCGTGGTTTTTCGACGACGGAAAGCCCTTTTTGATATACAACGTGGACATTATCACCTCGCTCAGCGTGCAGCGCATCTACGAGCAACACCTGCAAAACGGCGCGCTGGCAACGCTGGCCGTGGGCTACCGCAGCTCGTCGCGCTACTTTCTGTTCGACTCCGGCCACCGCCTGCACGGGTGGCGCAACGTGAAAACCGGCGAGGAGCGAAGACCCCTCGCCTCCTCCGAAAAGCTGAACACCCTTGCATTTGGCGGAATACACGTGGTAAATACGGAGATTTTTGCGCTCCTCAACGGCTTTGGCGACAAATTCTCCATAATCGACGCCTACCTTTCGCTTGCGTCCACCCACTGCATTATGGGCTACGACATGCAGGGCGAAAAGTGGGCGGACGCCGGAACGCCCGAACGGCTAAGGGAAGCCGCAGCGCTGCTGTAGGGGCGCCCCACCCACCCACAAACCTGCGCAAACAAAACCCAAGCAGAGCTCGATGGCGCAAAGCGTGCACACCGTAGGGGCGAGTTTCAAACCCGCCCTTATTTTTGCATACCACCCGTGCCCACCCCTTGCCCGTCATTCCGACCGACGCGCGCGAGGTACGAGCGCGCGGAGCGGAGGAACCTCCTCGCAAACAGCCGTCCCCGCACGCCTCGCGCCATTAATCATTAATCATTAACTCCCCCCACCCCGTAAAAAACCTGCAAAAAATTTTGCAGGTTGAAAATATTTTTATACCTTTGCCGTCAACTTATTTACAAAGCTATGCAAGCAAGTTGCAATAACATAAAATCAGCTGTAAATATTGCCACCTACGCTACTACCCCAAACAGCCTTTTTAGCGCTGCGTGGGATAGCATAGTTTGTAGCGTACGTGAGCGTGCGTGCCCGCACACACGCTTTGCGCAATTCCTAATTCGTAATTCTCAATTCCTAATTAACACACACACACACACACACACACACACACACACACACACACACACACACACACCCACACACACACACACACACACACACACACACACACACACATTCTCCTATCACACGGCTATAGGTCGCGCGCGTATTATAGCAAATATTTTTCAAAATTCAAAATATACCCGCCATTGGTGCGGTTTTTTTTGTGTATATGTCTCGAAACGGTTAGGGAAGTTTTCAAGCCGCCGGAGCATATTCCGAAAGTTTTCGGAGTATGCCCCAAGGCAGCAGAAATCGCCTCCGGAGCGGGTGAGATAGCCTTAAACCGGCAATGCTATATAGCGTAAATATGCACGCTAATGAAGCATTTCACCTGCACGCGGCAGGCGCACGACCAAAGTTTAAGCATAGTAGGGATTTAAATTCTGTGAATATGGGGCAGCAAAGAAAGCAAATAGCGAATTTGTCAGCTGATCTGTAGCATCCTGATAGCTTCGTGCTGCTTGCAGTGAGCGGAAAATAATTTTTTAGCATAGCGCTGCTTTGAGATGCCACAACTAACTTAAAATATTAATTTTATTACATAATTATGATTTGTAGTTTTATGGTCTTATTTTATATATTTTAATTCGATAGTTCTGATTAGAGTAAAAAGCGTTATTTTGTTTTGCACAAATAAGAAAATAATTTATAAAATATTATGTGCAAACAAATTCGATTTTTACAACAGCCCGTAATGCTATGGTTAGTAACGAGCAAGATATTTTACGGCGTATTAAGGAGGGAAACATGGAGGGGCTTCGGCAGCTGTTCGAGGGCTACTACGCCATGCTTTGCGGTATTGCCGTAGGCTACCTCCGCAGCAGCCATCAGGCGGAGGAGGTGGTGAGCGACGTTTACTGCTACATTTGGGAAAACCGTGAAAAGCTGAATATCCATACCTCCGTTAGGGCATACCTGATAGCCGCCGTTCGCAATCGTTGCTTGAACAGCTTGGAGCAATCCAAGCGTGAGCGCGCGCTGCTGAGCAACGTTCCGGTGGAAGCTTGCCGCGAAGACCTGTTAGCCTCAAGTTACAGCACGCCGCTTGCCGGCATGATAACCAAAGAGCTGGAAGTAGCCGTTGAGCAAGCGTTCAATGCGCTGCCGACGGCGTGCCGCGAGGTTTTCCGGCTAAGCCGCTTTGAAAACTTGAGCTACGAAGAGGTGGCGCGGCAAAAAAACATCTCCGTCAACACGGTCAAAACGCAAATGAAGATAGCTCTGCAAAGGCTACGAGAGGCTCTTTTGCGCTGACTATCAGTTGCCGTAAAAAAATTTCACCCACCATTTCACCCTCCCGCCAATTTTTTCTGTCTTATATATGTTATAGCATCTTAATATACTTTTTGTACACGTGAAACTTGAGAATTTTAATACGGAAATAGACAACCTTATTGTCGATGTACTTTCGGGCAACGCCGACAGCGCGCGTTGCGAGGCGTTGAGGTTGTGGCTTGCCGCTGATGACGCAAACCTCCGGCGCTTTGAGACAATGCAGCAGGCGTGGTTTGCCGCGAGCGTACTGCACACGCCGGAGGATAGCGACGTGCGGAGCGCCTTTGAAAGGCTTGCGCAGCGGATAAAAAATTCGCCTTCTGCCTCATCTTTGCCCCGCTCGCCCCGCCACTACCGGCTGAGGCGCGCTGCAAATGCTCTGCTCCGAATAGCTGCCATGTGGGCTGCCGCCTTTGCGGTGGGCGCGCTCTCGTACCACTACTACAGCCGGCACAGCTCGCAGTCCACAGCGTACTTTGAAACCGTTGTTCCGCTGGGCGCAAAGTCGCAGCTGGTGCTGACCGACGGCACAAAGGTTTGGCTCAACGCCGGCAGCCGGCTTCGCTACTCCGCCGGATACTCCTCGCGCAGCCGTGAGGTGGAGCTCGAGGGCGAAGGCTACTTTGAGGTCGCGCCCAACAAGGCGATGCCCTTTGAGGTGAAAACGTTGCTGCTGAACGTAAAGGCTACCGGCACCAGCTTTAACGTGAAGGCGTACCCAAACGATTCGGTGGTGGAAACCATCCTTGTGGAGGGCAGAGTGGAGGTGAGCCGGATGCACGACAGCGAAGCGGGCGCGCCCGCCATAGCCTTGCAGCCAAAGCAGCGCCTTACCCTGCTGAAAAGCACCAACGAAATGCTGCTGGAGATGCAGCCCAAAGGCGAAGCCGGCGAGCATGACCTCAACGCTACGCCAACACCAGCCGCAGCCATGCCGGACAAGGTGAGGGCGGTGGAGGCTAAAGCGAACTACATGGCGGAAACCTCGTGGAAGGATAAGCGCTGGCACATTGAGGACGAAGATTTGGGCAGCCTTGCCGTAAAGCTCGGGCGCAGGTACAACGTCGCCATAACCTTTGCAGACGACCGGCTAAAGAGCTACCGCTTTACCGGAACGCTGGAGGACGACCCCATTGAGGCGGTGCTAAAGGCGATGGCGCAAAGCGCGCCGGTGAGCTATAAATTTCAAGGCTCCGAAATACTTTTATCCGTCAACGACGAGGTGAGCGAACAGTACAAAAGCATGTGGAAAGATTAGAAAACTAAAAGACAATCAACATGAAACTCAGAAATAGACTTTTGAAAATAGCGCAGTACATGCTGTTGCCGGCGATTTTGCTTGCGGGGACGGGCGCCTACGCCCAGCCCGAGCAGGTTACCATTCAGCTGAGCGATGTTCCGGTGAAGGAAATCTTGAGGGCCATTGAGGAGCAAAGCCCGTACCGCTTTTTTTACAGCAGCAACCTTGCCTACCTCAACCAAACAATGAGCATCAACGCCGTTAACAGGACGGTTGCCTCCGTTCTCGACGAGCTGCTGAAGGGCTCGGACTTGGTGTACAAGATGGCGGAGAATAACCTGATTGCGATTTCGGTTGCCCCAAAGCTCCGCAAAAGCCGCAGCATTTCCGGCGTGGTGCTGGACGACAACGGCGCGCCGCTGGCGGGCGCCAGCGTGGCGGTGAAGGGCACAGCCATGGGGGCGCTCACCGGTACGCAGGGCGACTACAGCCTTCAGGCGTCGGATGACGATGTTTTGGTATTCTCCTTTATGGGGTTAACCCCCAAGGAGGAAACCGTGGGGGAGCGCAGCCGCGTTGACGTGCAGCTGAGCGAAGACGCCCAGCAAATAGATGAGATAGTGGTGGTGGGCTACGGCGTGCAGAAAAAAAGCGTAGTTACCGCCGCGATTAGCCGGGTAACAGCCGACGACCTGAACACCGCTAACCCGTCGCGCATGGAAGATGTGCTGAAGGGAAAGGTGTCGGGCGTGCAAATCACCCAGAGCTCGGGGCACCCGGGCGCCGAGTCGCAGGTGCGCATACGGGGTATCGGCACCATCAACAACAGCAACCCGCTCTACATTATTGACGGCATGGCGGTGGAGGGGGGAATTGACTACCTTAACCCGGTGGATATTCAATCGGTGGAAATCCTGAAAGACGCGGCCAGCGCCGCCATCTACGGCGCACGCGCCGCCAACGGCGTGGTGCTGGTGACCACCAAAAGCGGACGCGCGGGCGCCGCCGCGCTGAGCTACGACTTTAGCTTTGGCTGGCAAAACCCATGGAAAACGATGAACATGCTCAACGCCGAGGAGTACATGACCGTGATAAACGAGGCGGCGCTTAACGACGGCGGCGGCCTGAAGTTCACCAAAGAGCAGATAGAGAGCGCCAAGCTGTCGGGCGGTACCGATTGGCAAAAGGAGGTGTTTAACCGTAACGCCCCTATCCAGAACCATCAGGTGAGCGTGGGCGGCGGGAGCGAAAAAGTCAGCTACTTTGCGTCGTTTGGCTACTTTAGTCAGGACGGCATTGTGGGCGGCAACTTCGACAAGTCGAACTACGACCGCTGGAGCCTCCGCACAAACACCAAGTACTGCGCGTTTGAGACCGACACGCGCCGTTTTCTCAATAAAATAGAAATGGGCGTAAATGCGGGCTACTCGCGCACCATAGTAATCGGCTCCGAGCCCAACGAGCAGTACAACTCGATACTCATCAACGCGCTTTCGGCAAGCCCGCTGATGAGCGTGTACGCCGACGAGGCGCGGGCGGCCGAAATTCTCGCGAGTAACCCCTTTGCGGTAAAGGATGGCGAGGGGCGGGTTTTCGACTTTCCGGAAACGGGGTTTGTGCTGGTTAACCCAATGGCGATGCTCAACCAGCCGGCGCGCCGCACCGACAACAGCGACAAGCTGGTGGCCTCTTTTTTTGCCGAGGTTGATATTCTGCCCGAACTGAAGCTCAAGAGCAGCTATGGCGCCGACCTGTCGTTCTGGGGCTTTGACGCCTACAACTACCGGCTGCAAATGGGCGGCGACAAAACGAAAGACAAAGACCAAAGCGCCGTGGAAAGCCAGATGAACCGCGGGCTTCGCTGGCAGCTCGAGAATGTGCTGAGCTACGCCCACACGTTTGCCGAGAAGCACAACCTTAGCGTAGTGCTGGGGCAGTCGGCGCAGCAGTACAGCTACCGCCACCTGTATGGCATGAAAAAGAACCTGACCGACGAAACCGACCCCCTCAAGGCCACCATCGACAACACCAGCCTCCCGAATAACTTTACGGAGATTGGCACGGGCGGCGGCGTTGGCGACGTGGACTACTCGGCGCTGGCCTCCTACTTTGGCCGCGTGGACTACAACTACGAGGAGCGGTACATGCTCGAGGGCACGCTACGCCGCGACGGGTCGTCGCGCTTTGGGCCTAACAATAAGTGGGCGCTGTTCCCTGCCGTGTCGGCAGGCTGGAACGTGCTGAATGAGCCCTACCTGCAAAGCTACAAGCCGAGCTGGTTTTCCTCGCTCAAGCTCCGCTTCAGCTGGGGGAAGAACGGAAATGAGAACATCCCTAACCTTAGCTACACCGCGTTCATTCAACCCGGCGCCAGCTACTACTTCGGCGGCGGGTATAGCGTTGCCACAGGTCAGGAAACCCTCGTGCAAAACGGTCTTGAGGCGGCAAAAATTGCCAACCCGTCGGTGCGCTGGGAGGAGTCGGAGCAGACCAACGTTGGCATTGACGCCCGCTTTTTTAGCAGCTTCCTCTCGCTGGGCTTCGATTATTTTGTAAAAAAGACCAACGGCATGCTCATTGGTCGACCTATCCCCGACTACGTGGGGCTCGCGTCGCCGTACGCCAACGTGGGCGATATGGAAAACAAAGGCTTTGAGGTGGAGCTCGGGTGGAAGCACAGCGTATCGCAGCTCCGCTACTACGCCTCGGTCAACGCCTCGTATATTCACAACACGCTGGTGAACGCGGGCACCGAAACGGGCAACATTGAGCTCTCCGTAACCTCGCAGGCTACCGGCGCGGTGTCGTTTGTGAGGGGCTCCAACGGCGAGCCGTACCCCTACTTCTACGGATACGTCGCCAACGGGATTTTCCAAACGAACGATGAGGTGCTGAGCTACACCGGCGCCGACGGCAAGCCCATGCAGCCGAAAGCCAAGCGCGGCGACGTGCGCTTCAAAGACCTCAACGGCGACGGCAAGATTGACGACCTCGACCGCACCGTTATAGGCAAGGGAACCCCCGATTGGACGTTCGGCTGCTCGCTGGGCGCCGACTGGAAAGGCGTAGACCTGAGCGTATTCTTTCAGGGCGTGGCGGGCAACAGCATGTTTGACCTTACGCAGCGGAGCGACCTCCCCACCGCCAACCGCCCCGCATGGGTGCTCGACCGGTGGACGCCGAACAACCACAGTAACAGCCAGCCCCGCCTCACCAATCAGGACGAAAACAACAACCGGCGCCCCTCCGACCTCTACGTTAAGGACGGCTCGTACCTCCGCCTCAAAAACCTGCAGCTGGGCTACACGCTGCCCGAAAAATGGACAAAGAAATGCGCCGTTTCCAAGCTTAGGGTATTCGCAATGGCAGAAAACCTCCTTACGCTCACGGCCTACGATGGCTTTGACCCCGAGGCGGCTACCGGCGACTACTTCAACATTGGCGTTGACCGAGGCATATATCCGCAGTCGAGAACGTTCTCGGTGGGCGCAAATATTTCATTCTAAAACGCAAAAATTGTACGAATATGAAACGGCTTTTTTCCCTTACGATAGTAGCATTAACCGCCGCGGCAACGGTGACCATCTCCGCGTGCAGCGACGATTTTTTGACGTCCGCCAACGCCGGCAGCAGCCGCACGGTGGATGAGCCTGCCGACACGGCCACCCTGCTGGGCTTTGCGGCGGCAGCCTACCACCCCCTGCTGCTCGACTGCTACGCGCCCGTGCGCAGCAGCTCCGGCGACGGCAAGTACCACTCCATCGTCCTGACCGCCGACCTGCGCTCCGACGACGTGTACCGCGGCAGCGGCAACTCCGGCGACCTCCCCGACCTCTGGCGCCTCTTTACCTTTACCTCGGAGCCCACCCAAACGCTCAACGGGCTGTGGAATGTATGCTACATCGGGCTTGCGCGAAGCAACCTCTTTATCCAAGCCTGCGCCAACACCGTTGACGTGCCGCTCGGGGAGCAAAAGCGCTTCAACGCCGAGGCGCACTTCCTCCGCGCCTACTACACCCACCTGCTGTGGAAAAACTGGGGCAACGTGCCCTACTTCACGGAGGCGCTCGAGGAGCCTTTCGTGGCGCCGCAGTACCGCGCCGACGAGGTGTACCAATTCATCCTTGCCGACCTCGCCGTAGCCTGCGACCCCGACGCGCTGCCCATGCGAAACGACGCCGGCAGCATTGCCCGCGCTTCGCTTGCCGCCGCGCTGATGCTCAAAGCCCGCGTGGCGCTCTACCAGAACGACGCGGCGCGCTACCCCGAAATTACCAACGACATGGCGACCATCATCGCGAGCGGTCGCTACAGCCTCCTGTCCGACTTTAAGGAGATATGGCGCGATGCGGGCGAGTTTTGCGAGGAGTCCATTTTTGAAGCCAACCACCTGCCCAAGGGCAAGGACTGGTGGGGGCAACAGGGGTGGAACGGCATATTTGGCGGTTTTGGCACCGTGCTGCCCTGCATGATTTCGCCCAGCGACCCGAAGCCCGACGCGGCGGGATTTCCGGAGCTCGCCACCGACAGAGGCTGGAGCTTTGCGCCCGTGCGCGCCGAAGCCTACGAAGCATTGTATGAAAGCGGCGCGGATACCCGCCGCGACGGCTCCATCAACAAGTGGAAAAGCGGAACGTATGCGCCCACCTTTCAAAGCACCGGCTACTTTCTGGCAAAATACGCCGCCCGCCGCGACTACGGCAACACCGGAAGCAAGGATCTCAACTACCCCAACAACGTGCGCATTTTCCGCTACGCCGAAGCGCTGCTCAACTACGCAGAGCTGGTGGTGAAGCACGGGCAGGCCGACGGCGTGCAGGGCGTAACGGCGCAGTGGTGCTATGAGCAGATACGCAACCGCGCGTTCGGCAACAACCCGCCCGCACAACCGCTGAGCGAGGCGGCGGTGGAGCTGGAGCGCCGCCGCGAGTTTCTGGGCGAGGGCATGCGCTTCTGGGATTTGGTGCGCTGGGGCAAGGCGCCCGCCGCGCTTACCGAAGAGGTGAACATCCCAAATACCCAAAATCCGGATCTCTCCATAAATTATTCGCGCACGTTTACCGACTTAAAAAAGTACCTCCCCATTCCGCAAAGCGAAGTGGACAAGGTGAGAGGTACTGCTCATGAGCTTGAGCAAAACAAAGGCTGGGATTAGTGCCCTGCCGATTATCAACCAAATTTCTAAACACTTTAAAGCAAAAAAAAACATGAAACACAAAACGACTATTTACATGTTAGCGCTCCTGTTCTGCGGAGCCATAACAGCGCCGTCGTGCAAAGACGACGACGACAACAACGAAGCGCCTCCCGTTGTGGCTGATTTCGATGTCAGTCCGGTTGGCGCCGGAAACATGGTGACGTTCACCAACAAATCGACCGGCCACGCTTCCTCGGAGTGGAACTTCGGCGACGAAAGCCCCGTATCGACCTCTAACGAGGCTACGGTTACCCACACCTACCCCAACGCCGGCACCTACCACGTGACCCTTACGGCGACCGCCAGCGACGGCAAGCAAAGCAGCCAGCAACAGGATGTGGTGATTGAAACCAGCGACCTGTCGGGCTTGCTAACC
>JAITQP010000149.1 GCA_031288885.1 Prevotellaceae bacterium
CGTTTAAAGTTGAACGTCGCTACAAATCAGCATAGTGATTTCCTTATTCTAAAAATCAGGGCAAAATTAGAATAAAAATTCCGTTATTCCAAAAACAGGGGGTAAAATTAGAATAAGGGCTTCCTTATTCTAAAAATCGACCCGAAATTAGAATAACGATTTCCTTATTCTAAAAATTGGAGCAAAATTAGAATAAGGATTTCCTTATTCTAAAAATTGGGGAGGGATTGTGTATTATGATTGACATTACTGTAACGACGCCTTGTTCTCATCATTGCCCACGCTTCGCGTCATTGCGAGCGAAGCGAAGCAATCCAGAAATACGGGCAAGGCAACGCGTGCGTCGCTGGATTGGCTACGCCGAGCTCCGCTCGCAATGACGCAAAGCGTGCTGAAAGCAATGCATAAAACCATGCCGCGTGTAGTACTTTATAAATCGTTTTTTGAAAAATTCCATTCTCCATTTATACTCTGCCAAACTGCAAATTATACTTCATCCCCTTTCTCCACCGTCATTTCGCAGCGCTTGCAGTCGAACTTGAGCCTTAACCGATACCCGTTATTCTCCAAAAATAGCGGCTCTTGTAGTGGTTTACTCAGCTTGTTTTTCTTGCAAAATCCCAGCTCGCGCAGGAGGCAGTAGCGGGTGGTCATGAGGGCGGCGGCGCCTTGGGGCGGCGCCTGCTCAAAGGCCGGATTAATCTCAGCTACCCCATGGCGCTCATAAAATTTCTTTGCATACGAATTTAAAACATTTCCTTTGAAGCTTAACTTCACCTCAGGATAGGGTACGCCATTTTTTTCAATACGCCTATGCTTAACAACATACTCCGATAACCTTTTCTGCTCCAGCTGCTCCAAAACGGCGCGTCGCCAGCCGTTGAGCTCGGCCATAGCGTAAAAGTACGGTTTATCGGTGTTTACATCAACCTGCGTAATGCGAAACATAAAGTTTCCCGATTTTTTCAGCTGCTCCCTTACGGTATTTAAAGCTTTAACTTCACTATTGGCTACAATATTCTCTTTATCAATCGCTAAATACGTAGAAATGTTATCCTCGTCGGTAGCGGTGAGGCAAACGCTTGTTGGGGTAGCCTCCAGCAGCATTTTTACGTCCACTAACCGCTGCGCTGAGCTGCCCGCCAGCTGCCGCTGAAAAGCAATATCGAAGTTGCGAAACACCTCTGCGCCCGCCGCTGCCCCCGATGCATCCTGCAAAAAAAGGCGAAAACCTTCCACACGGTTTACGTTAGCGCCGTGCAGCGCGCCGCTTTTATCCAAAAAACAAATCCCATCGCCAGCGCTCACCTCAACTTTTAGCTTAACATCAACATACCCGTTGCCAACCTGCTGTATAGCGCCTACTTTTTCGCCCAGCGATTTTGGCGTATTGAGGGAGGCAAGGTTTTGAGGATTTCCGTCGGCAAAGTAGGTGGTGAAGCCGCGCGAGAACGTTTTGTCGGGCTGCGGGTTAAAGCTAAAGTAAATTTGTCCGGACGAGGGCTTTTTTTGCCCCAAAAACGCCGCGTCGATGGCCTTGCGGTAGTGCGCCACCACGTTTTTTACGTAGCCGGCGTCCTTGAGCCGCCCCTCAACTTTGAACGAGCACACGCCGGCCTGCGCCAAGCCGCTCAAGCGCGCCGTGAGGTTAAGGTCGCGAAGCGAAAGCAAATGCTTGCCCTTTACAAGCGTTTTGCCGCTGCCGTCTATCAGGCTATAGGCCGAGCGGCAGGGCTGCGCGCACACGCCACGGTTGGCGCTCCGCCCCGTGAGGTGTTGGCTCAGGTAGCACTGCCCGCTGTACGACACGCAGAGCGCGCCGTGCACAAACGCCTCCAGCTCAACGCTTGGCGCGGCGGCGCGAACGTCGGCTATCTGCGACAGCGAAAGCTCGCGCGCCAGCACCACGCGCGAAAAGCCAACGTCCTGCAAGAATTTCACCTTTTCGGGAGAGGCGTTGTGCGCTTGGGTGGAGGCGTGCAGGGCAATGGGCGGCAAGTCCATTTCGAGGAAAGCCATGTCCTGCACAATGAGCGCATCGCAGCCCACTTCGTAAGCCGCTACCGCTATCCGGCGCGCCTCGCTGAGCTCGCGCTCGTAGAGAATGGTGTTGAGCGTCAGGTAGAGCTTTGCGCCAAAGCGGTGGGCGTAGGCAGCTGCCTTGGTCACGTCGCGAAGCGAGTTGCCCGCCGCTTCGCGCGCGCCAAACCTGTCGGCGCCCATATACACGGCGTCGGCGCCGTGGTTGACGGCGGCAACCGCCACCTCAAAATTTTTGGCAGGTGCAAGAAGTTCGGGCTTCAACGGATTACAAATAAATGGGTGCTACGATTATTTTCACAAAGTTACTACTAATTTTATTAGATTGGCAAACGCGCGCGTATTGATAATTTTGCTATCTTTGCCCTTATTCACATAAAACCAATATCCATGAGCACCTTAAACGTCAAGCGGCTGCCCTACGGCATTTCCAACTTTGAGGATTTAATTACCGAAAACTACGCCTACGTGGACAAAACGCAATTTATTGCGTTGCTGGAGAATGAAAGCAACCCCTACCAATTTTTCATTCGCCCGCGTAAGTTCGGGAAGAGCCTGTTTTTTTCGCTCCTCTTCAACTACTACGGCATTACCAAAGCCAACAAGTTTGAGCAGCTGTTCGGCAACCTGTATATCGGCAAAAATCCTACTCCCAAAAAGAATGCTTACGCCATAATGCTGTTCAACTTTTCGGGTATTGATACCAGCAGCGAGGAAGAGTTTAGGTCTTCTTTTTCCTTCAGAATTAAGCATACTGTTCACAAATTTCTCATAGAGCATCACAATCTTTTCCCTAACACCGACGCACTTATTCAGAAAGTGCTAACCGAAACAACGGGTATCGACGCTTTGTCAGTTGCCTACAACGCTGCGCAATCTGCCGGCGTGCCGATTTTTGCCATTATTGACGAGTACGACCACTTTGCCAACGACCTCATCGCCATGGGCGGACACATGGGAAAGGAGGTGTACAAGGCTATGGTGCAAGCTAACGGGTTGGTGAGAGATTTTTACGAAATGCTCAAGATAGGTACCTCCGACGTGCTGAAGCGCATATTTATCACCGGCATTTCCCCCGTGATGCTCAACGACCTTACCAGCGGCTTCAACATCGCCGCCAACCTCACGCTCAACTTGAAGTACAACGAAATGATGGGGTTTACGCAGGAGGAGGTCTACGCGCTGATGAAAGAAACCGGCGTAAACCCAGACCTCATCAACGTCGATATGAAGCTGTACTACGACGGATACCTCTTTCACGCCGAAGGAGAACATCACGTGTATAACCCCGCTATGATACTCTTTTTCTTCAACCAGCTGGTGGCCGACAAAAAGCCTCCCAGACAACTCGTTGACGACAACCTGAAAACCGACTACGGGCGCCTGCAACGGTTAGCCGAAAACGAAAACAACCGTATTAAGCTGATGGAGATTACAAAGAACAACAGCATTGTTTCGGAAATCATCAGCCAGTTCTCGCTCGACAGAATGTACAGCGACGAGTACTTTGTCTCCCTCCTGCTGTACATGGGGCTGCTCACCATCGATAAGTTCGAGGAGGGCGCATACCGCCTGAAAATCCCAAACTACTCCATCCAAACGCTATACTGGGAGTACATCGTGAAAATGATTGCCGACATGAACCGAGAGGTGGTGGTTGACACGAGCGCGCAGAACGCAGCCCTCCGAGAGCTCGCCTACAGGGGAAACCCGCACCTCTACGTGGAGTGCATCAGCCGAAACATCCTCCAGCGGCTATCAAACCGCGACCTGATACACTTTGACGAAAAGTACATCAAAATCATGCTGCTCAACGGGCTGTTCCAGAGCAACCTCTACATCCCCATCAGCGAAAAGGAGGTGGAGGGCGGGTACATCGACCTGTTTTTGCAGCGCAGCCCGCTCCTGCCGGACATTAAGTACGAATGGATTTGGGAGGTGAAGTACCTCAAGGTGGAGGACGAAGCCAAGCTACCCGACAAGCGAACCGAAGCCGCCGCGCAGCTGGACAAATACCGGCAATCGGAGCGATTTGCCGGACGCAGCGACCTGAAGTATGCTTCGCTAATATTTATCGGAAAAGACAGGTACGAGGTCAACGAACGAAGCTAACCTGCAAAAGGCAACCTATAAGCTCTCTTTAATTTCTAATCAAACCATGGCAAAATACAAGTACTTAGTCATCCGGTTTAGCTCCATTGGCGACATTGTGCTCACCTCGCCCGTGCTGCGCATGCTCAAAAAGCGGCGCCCCGATGCGCACATTCACTTTGTCACCAAAAAAAAGTATGCGCCGCTTGTTGCGCACAACCCCTACGTGGACAAAGTGCACGTGCTCGAAAGCAGCTTTCCGGCGCTGATAAAGGAGCTGCGCGCCGAAAGCTTCGACTACGTGCTCGACCTGCACCGCAACCTGCGAAGCCTTGTGATAAAAAATGCGCTGGGCGAAAAATCTTTTACCTTTAACAAATTAAATTGGCACAAGTGGCTGTTGGTCAACTTTAAAATCAACATTCTGCCGTCCGTGCACATTGTGGACAGATACCTCGAAACGCTGCGCGAGCTGCGCGTAAAGAAAGACGCCAAGGGGTTGGATTTTTTTATCCCAAAGGATGTTACGCTTCCGCCAAGCGTAGAAAAAATGGCCGTAAAGGACGGGTTTGTTGCGCTCGTTACCGGAGCGCAGCACGCAACAAAAAAAATCCCCATGCTGCGAATAGTTGAGCTGTGCAACATGATTAAGCTGCCGGTGGCGCTGCTTGGCGGGGAGGAGGAGCATGAGCAGGGCAACGAAATTGTCCGAATATGCCCCAACGTACACAACCTTTGCGGAACTTTAACTATCTACCAATCGGCTATCTTAGTAGAGCGGGCTAAAGTAGTTATTACGAACGACACGGGGCTGATGCACATTGCGGCGGCGTTTAAGAAGAATATTGTTTCCGTGTGGGGAAATACGGTGCCGGAGTTTGGCATGTTTCCCTACTTTGCCGGCGAAAAATCAAAAATTTTTGAGGTCAAAAATCTTCGCTGCCGACCTTGCTCCAAAATAGGCTTTGACGAATGCCCCAAAGGACATTTCCGCTGCATGAACGATATTAACTACAAAAAAGTTGCCGGCTACGTAAATGAGCTGTCGGCCATAGGCGAAGCGTAAAGCCGCTACATAATCTCTTAACTATTTACGCATGAAAAAGTTTATTTTAATCGTTACTTTCATACTGCTGCTGGTGCTGGCGTCTTTCATCTACTTCAGGTTCTTTTTTGTGTTTGGAGAGGGGGTGAAAAACGGTCAGCTCAACTACGTAGTTTACAAGGGGTATATCTTCAAAACTTACGAGGGGAAGCTCATTCAGCAGGGGTTTCGCTCGGAGGGCTCCGGAAAAATGGGCTCCAACGAGTTTGAATTTTCCGTTTCCGGCAAGGAAGTTGCCGAGCGGCTCATGCGCGAAGGCGGCGAAGAGGTAGAGCTGCACTACAAGGAGTACAAGCACGCGCTGCCGTGGCGCGGGTACAGCGCCTACGTTGTCGATAGCATTGTTTCCATCTCCAAAAAGCCGCGTCAGGAGGAGGAGGATACGCCGCCGCCACCGCCGGCTCCATCGCTGCTGGAGCTGTAGGCCGGCAAGCTGCTATCTCCTATACTTTTCATCCACCTCCAGCATTTTGAGGTAGCTGGTGTAGCGATTGGCGCTAATGCTGCCATCCTTTACGGACTTCCGCACAGCGCACTCGGGCTCGTGCACGTGCGTGCAGCCGTTAAACCTGCACCCCTGCGAGGCGGCAAAAATCTCCCTAAAGTAGTGCGACAGCTCATTTGGGTTAATATCCACCAATCCAAAACCTTTTATCCCGGGGGTATCAACCACGTAGCAGCCTTTTTCCACCTCCAGCATTTCGGAAAAAGTGGTGGTGTGCTTTCCCCTGTTGTGGTACTCCGAAATTTCGCCAACGCGAAGATTTAGCTGCGGATTTAGCGCGTTTATCAAGCTGGATTTACCCACGCCGGAGTTGCCGGAAAACAGCGTTATTTTATTAGTCAGTAAGGATTTTATCAGGTTTATATCATCTTTTACTTTAATGGACGTTTTAAGCGTTTGGTAGCCAGCTGCGCTGTAGGTTTTCGCCAAATTTTCTACTTCTTGCAGGCCATTTTCGTTGTACAAGTCCATTTTATTGATAACGATGCTGACCGGAATTTTGTACGCCTCCGCCGACGCCAAAAAGCGGTCGATAAACTCCAGATTTGTAGGCGGAAAATCAACCGTAACCACCAGAAAGGCTTGGTCGACATTTGCCGCCACAATATGCGCCTCCTTCGACAAGTTTGCCGCCCGCCGGATGATGTAGTTGCGGCGAGGCAGCAGCTCCGTTATCACGGGCGCCGCGCCGGCTTCGTAGTGCACAACATCGCCCACCGCCAGCGGGTTGGTGGTGCGCACATCGTTTAGCCGCAGCTTTCCGCGAATTCTGCACTCATACGCTTCGCCGGACGCCTTGTCCCGCACCGTGTAGAGGCTTCCGGCGGCCTTGATTACAAGCCCGATTTTTTTATTGTCCATAAATTTGTACCTTTGCCGCAAAGATAGCATAAATTCAGGTGTAACTATACATGAAATTAATTTCGTATAACGTAAACGGTATCAGGTCGGCGATGAGTAAGGACTTGATAGGGTGGCTTAAGGAGGCTGACGCAGATGTTGTTTGCTTTCAAGAGCTCAAAGCCCTTCAGGAGCAAATCGACGAGGCGGCATTTCGCGCCATAGGCTATGAGCACCTTTACTGGCACTCAGCCGAAAAAAAGGGGTACAGCGGCACGGCGGTGCTGTGCAAGGCAAAGCCCAACAACGTACAATTCGGCATGGGCATTACCGCTTACGACCGCGAGGGGCGCGTTGTCCGCGCCGACTTTGACGCTTTTACGCTCGTGTGCTCCTACTTTCCATCGGGCACCACCGGCGATGAGCGGCAGGCGTTTAAAATGCGCTACTTGGAGGATTTCACGAGCTACATCACGGCGCTGCGCCGCGAAAAACCAAATCTCATCATCACCGGCGACCTCAACATTTGCCACAAGCCTATTGACATTAATCACCCCGAAAAGCACGAAACGGTATCGGGGTTTTTGCCCGAGGAGCGCGAATGGTTTGACCGGTTTGTGGCGCTGGGATTTGTGGATACGTTCCGCGTTTTTAACCAAGAGCCTGACCAGTACAGCTGGTGGAGCTTTCGCTCCGGCGCGCGCAGCAGAAATCTCGGCTGGCGCATTGACTACTTTTTGTGCACGGAGTCGCTTAAAACGTCGCTCCAAGCCGCAGCAATACACCCCTCAGCCGTTCACTCCGACCACTGCCCTGTTTCGGTAGAGGTAAAGGTCTAAAAATCAAACATACTTCCTTGTAGTGAAAGTTTTGCTATTCCCCGTAGGGGAATAATAGCAATAGAAATTGCCTATGTTCTTTTACTCCTATTAGCCCGTAGGGCTTTAATTAATTCCAAATTAATCCCCTAACGGGGAATTAGGTGAAAGGAGAGCACGTTTCTCCATTGATATTGTCCCCCTACGGGGAATTAAGGTGAAAAGGGGAGTGTATGTTTTTCTACTGATAAAAATAATCTACCTTGGGTTATAGCCGGATTTTTCCAGCATTTGGCGGTAGTTGGCGTCGAGCATAAGCTGAGGCAGGGTAACGTCGGAGTTGCGCTCCATGTATCGCTTGACTATTCTGTAGCCAAGCCAGCTGGCGGCGCGCCCGGGCGCCTCGCGCGAAAACTCCTGCGTGAACGGGCGCTCGCGCGTAAACTTGTCGATGGTGAACGCGTGGGTAGAAAAAAGCAGCTTGTTCTCAATCAGGTATAGCCACATGTAGGCCTCATTGTCGCGGCACAAGGCCAGCTCATTTTTGGTAAAGCCAAAAATAACCGTATCCGGCTCGGCGGGCAGCATTTGTTCGGCAAAGTAGAGCCGCTTGCCCTCCCACAGCATGCGCCCCAACAGCTCATCCTGCTCGGCAACGTAGGGAAACATGGCCTCCGCCAGCGCGTCCATCACGTCGGCGGGGATTTTGGCGGGGTACATGTTGCGCGACATGTACTTGTAAAAACCCAGCTGCGGGTACAGCTTGTAATCCGCCCCCAAATATTTGTCCAACCCCACCCCAATAACGTTTTCGGTCAGCATAATGGATTGGTTAAAGCCGGACACGTACGTAGCTATGCGGGGAATTTTGGCGCCGGAAAAATGCAGCTTGTAGCGCTTAAAGGCGTCGGTAAGCTTGGCGTTCAGCTCTTTGGTATCGGGAAAAATGAGCTGCGTCTCGTGGTAGGATTCGCGCACAATATCGTCGCTCAAAAACGCGGCAAGGTTGTTAAAAAAATCGGCATCCTGCGGCAATCCCACGTCAATGATACCTTTGCAGTAGTAGGTGAAAAAATCGCCGTATTTTTGCTGCAACGCCGGAGCTTGCTCCCGCAGGCTGTCGGGGTTGAGCGCCATCAGCTCTTGGTCAAACCGCTGCACCTCAACGGTCAGGTTTATCTTGGCAAGCTTGGAGCGCTCGCACTGGCAGCCAACGCAAAGGCTCATTAGCAGGGAAATGGCAAAAAAAAGTGAGCGTTTCATTTTGTTTTCTGTCATCATACGGGTTGAAGTTCTTTCCGTTTTCTGCGCTTTGCAGGAGCTTCCTGCGCTACGGTTGCGGCCTCTTTTGTTGTTGATGCCGGCGCAAAGCTATCGCCGTACAAGGTAAACTCGGCGTTTTTAACGCCGACGTAAGCATCGTCGGAGACAAAACACACATTTTGCCCCGAAAAACGCTGAATAAATCGGTCTGTCATTTCGTTTTCCCACGAAATATACTCATCGCTTGAGTGATACATTTCCCTTGGCACAACCTCAACGCAATGTACGAGCGCCCTACTATCGTACTCGTAGCGCACGCGTACATTCGGAAAATCTTTGACAAGGGTTTTCAGCTCGCTGATAATATACTCTTTTGACGTTATGGTTTTGTTTTTAAGATGGCTCATTTTTTCACATAAAAAGAAGTAGGCAGTAAGGTATTGCTTTCATGCTGCAAATGTAACGATTTTTACAACATTTT
>JAITQP010000152.1 GCA_031288885.1 Prevotellaceae bacterium
CGCCGGAGCGCAAGGCTCCGGCAAGCCCACGTTGGCCGTATTTGTGGTGGGCAACATGGACAACACGCTGGTCAGTCCGTTAGCTGCGCAGCTGGGCGCAAACCTCACCTCCGGCGGGCAATACGCGCTCACCTCCGTGAGCACAAGCGGCAAGCTCGCGGAGCTGCAAGCTGCATATAACGCCGGCGGCGGTAGCAGCATTAACCGAAATGTGCTTGCTGAGTGGGGGCACGACAACGGCATATCTGCGATATGCTTGGTAATTGACGACGTCAAAGGCAACGACCACATGCTTTACGCGCAGCTCATCGACGCAAAAGACAGCAAGCTGAGCGGCAAAGGAAGCTACGTTCGCACCGGCGTGGGTAGCGGCGACGTTTCTCGGGTAGCGCTGGCGCTGGCGAAGCAGCTGAGTGGGCAGGGACGCCGGCATAGCACTCCCGCCCCTGCACGTAGCTACCCCGCGGAGCTGGATATTGAGATGGTGTTTGTGAAAGGCGGCACGTTTACTATGGGGTGTACTCCTGACCAAGGTAGCGATTGCAGCACAACTGCTGATAATGAATACCCCCATAGTGTGACGGTAAGCAGCTTTAGCATAGGGAAATATCAGGTAACTCGAGCACAGTGGATTGCGGTCATGAAAGGTCATCCAACCCTTTCGAACTCCGGCTACTGGAAGAATGACGACCAGCTGCCGATTGAGACGGTGAAGTGGTTTGACATTGACACGGCTTTTCTGCCGCGATTGAACGCGCTCACGGGAAAAAATTATCGATTACCGACGGAGGCAGAATGGGAGTACGCGGCGCGTGGATGCAAAGGAGATGCGGGCGGCGGCACGGCAACGTGCGAAAACTTCAAGTATAGCGGGAGTAACAACTTTGATGAAGTGGGGTGGAGCACTTCCAGCCCTCATGTTGTTGGGCAGAAGAAGCCTAATGGGCTTGGGATTTACGACATGAGTGGCAACGTATATGAGTGGTGCAGGGACTGGCGTAGCGACACCTATTATAAGAGTTCTGCTGGGAGTACTAACCCAGAGAACACTACTGTTAGCTCCATGCGCGTAACTCGCGGTCCCACCCGCGTTGCTGTCCGCGGCGCCGGCCCGCCCAGCGGCAGTTGGAAAGATTGTGGTTTCCGCGTGGTTTTACCGGCGCAGTAACTTTGCCAAGCGGTGAAGCGTAGCAAAAAGAGCAAAGATGCGACCTGAAAGATTGTATCTTCATAATCGCAAAACAATCTGCGGCAGGGTAGGGAGGCGTAGAATTTCTACCTGAAAGGCAGGATTTTTAAGGCTTTAAGTCTTAAAATCCTGCCTTTGTCGGATATATTCGTAATTCCTAATTCGTAATTCCTAATTCTCAATGCTGGCTGCGTAGGCTGTTGCGTCCAGCAGCGTGTTGAGCTCTGCGGCGTTGCTCACCTTCACCTTTACCATCCAGCCCTTGCCGTAGGGGTCTTGGTTGACTAATTCGGGGGCGTTGTTCAGCGCGTCGTTCAGCGCCAGCACCTCGCCGCCAACGGGCATCAGCAAGTCCGAAACGGTTTTTACCGCCTCCACCACGCCAAACAGGTCGCCTTGCGCAAGCGTTTCGCCCACCGTGGGCACGTCAACAAGCACAATGTCGCCCAGCTGGCTTTGTGCGTAGTCGGTAATGCCAACGTATGCCGTGCCGTCGGCTTCAGCGCGAATCCACTCGTGGTCGCTGCTGTACTTTAAATTTTCGGGAATGTTCATAATAGTTTTGTTATTTTAATAGTTAAACAATTTATCTAAAGACCTTTCATAGAAAGTTGTATTCGCTTGCGGGCGGCGTCCACCGCCACCACGCGCACCTGCACGTGCTGGTGCAGCTTGACAACGTCGCTGGGGTTGGTCACAAAGTCGTCTGCCAGCTGCGACACGTGTACCAAGCCATCCTGCTTTATCCCCACGTCAACAAACGCCCCAAAGTTGGTGATGTTGGTTACAATGCCGGGTAAAATCATGCCCACCTGCAAGTCCTCCAAGCTGCGCACGTGCTGCGCAAACTCAAAAACCTTGGCGTGCTCGCGCGGGTCGAGCCCGGGCTTGGCCAGCTCCTTCATAATGTCCATGAGCGTGGGAAGCCCTACCTTGTTGGATACGTACTTTTGCGGCGCCAGCTGGCTTCGCAAATCCTCGCGCCGGAGCAAATCGCCAACGGAGTAGCCCAAGTCCCTTGACATTTGCTCCACCACGTGGTAGTTTTCGGGGTGCACCGCGCTGTTGTCGAGCGGATTTTGGGCGTTGCTGATGCGCAAAAATCCGGCGCACTGCTCAAACGCCTTTGCCCCCAGCCGCGGCACCTCCCGTAGCTGGCTGCGCGAGGTGAACGCCCCGTTTTCCGTGCGCCAAGCCACCACGTGCTGCGCCAGCTGCGGCCCCATGCCCGATACGTAGGCCAGCAGGTGCTTGCTGGCCGTGTTGAGGTTTACGCCCACCATGTTTACGCAGCTCTCCACCGTTTGGTCGAGGCTGCGCTTGAGCAGCTGCTGGTTTACGTCGTGCTGGTACTGCCCTACGCCAATGCTTTTGGGGTCAATTTTTACCAGCTCGGCGAGCGGATCCATCAGGCGGCGGCCTATGGAAACTGCGCCGCGCACCGTTACATCGTACTCCGGCAGCTCCTCGCGGGCTACTGGCGACGCGGAGTAGATGGAGGCGCCGTCCTCGCTCACCACAAACACCTGCACCTTGCGGTTGAGCTGCAGATTTTTTACAAAAGCCTCCGTTTCGCGTCCGGCGGTACCGTTGCCGATGGCGATAGCATCTATCCGGTACGCCTCTACCAGCGTCGCCGCTTTCTTCAACGCCGCGGCCCTTTCGCCCTGCGACGACGCGTGGGGGTAAATGGTATCGTTGTGCCGAAGGTTGCCCCGCGAGTCGAGGCACACCACCTTGCAGCCTGTGCGGAACCCGGGGTCGATGGCCAGCACGTTTTTTTGCCCCAGCGGCGGCGCGAGCAGCAGCTGCCGCAGGTTGGCGGCAAATACGCGGGTTGCCTCCTCGTCGGCTTTTGCCTTGCTCTGGGCGGCGACCTCCGTTTCTATCGACGGCGCCAGCAGGCGCTTGTAGCTGTCGGCTACGGCGGCTTTTACCTGCATAGCCGATTCGCTGTCGTTTTTTACGAACAGCTTTTCCAGCATGTCGATAGCCTTGTCCTGCGGCGGCGCAATGCTCACGCGCAGCGCCCCCTCTGCCTCCCCGCGGCGCAGCGCCAGTATTCTGTGCGATGGGCACCTGCGCAGCGGCTCGCTGAAGCTGAAGTAGTCGCGGTACTTTGCCCCCTCCTCCTCCTTGCCCTTAGCAACGGAGGACGAAATAACCGCCTCCCGCTCAAACAGGCCGCGCACAAGGCGGCGCGCCGCCTCATGCTCGTTCACCCACTCGGCAAGAATGTCGCGCGCGCCTCCCAGCGCCTCGTCAGCGCTTGCCACGCTGCCGCCAACGTACCGTTGCGCCAGCTTGGCGACTTCCACAAAGGTTTGTCGTGCAAGCTCTTCGGACAAGGGCTCCAGCCCCTTTTCGCGGGCAACGGCGGCGCGCGTCCTGCGCTTTGGGCGGTAGGGGAGGTAAATATCCTCGAGCGTAGCAAGCACGGAGCATTCGGTAATGCGGGCGCGGAGCTCCTCCGTCAGCGCGCCCTGCTCCTCGATGGACTTCAGGATAGCCTCCTTACGCTTTTCGACCTCCTGTAGCCGCGCCGCCTCGTTGAAAATGTCGGCAACCTGCACCTCGTCCAAGCTGCCGGTCGCCTCCTTGCGGTAGCGGCTTATGAAGGGAATAGTAGCGCCCTCGCCCATGAGCTTGAGCGTTGCGGCAACCTGCTCGGGCGCTATGCCGAGCGCCTGCGATATGTGCGCTGAGAAATTCAAAG
>JAITQP010000164.1 GCA_031288885.1 Prevotellaceae bacterium
GGGCAGCCGGAATGCCTAAAGCAGCGCGATAGAGCCTATAATAACCTGTGGAATACCGCCGTGTCAACCGTCAGGCAGCCTGTTGAATCTTTTTTCAATTGGCTAAACGAAAAAACGAATATTCAAAATGCGAAAAAAGTACGCTCCGAGCAGGGGCTATTGCTCCACTGCTTTGGTAAAATCGCTGTCGCCCTGATGGTTTTGGTTTTCAACTATTGATTCGCATTATATATATTCGAATACTTTCCCACGCCGAAATAATACCTGTATCTTTCAGTATTTTCCAAGCGAATTGTTGATTTTGTTCGGCCTGTTTAAGAATATCCAGCCTATCTAATTGAGAGTACAAAAGTAGAAAAAAAAACACCCGTCTTGTTCGTAGTAACGAAAATATTTTTACCTTTGCAGTTGAACACATAAAAATTTGTGCCTATTACATGTACAGCGCAGTAATGTGCGCATATTTTTAAGACATATTTTAGAAGCATTGAGCTTTTATTCTTCGTTATTAGAGAATTTGCCGATTTGATGATAACTTGCGAAGAATAAGTTACAATGTTCACGCTCGCGCGTGAACTTGACTTATTCCCAGCAAGTTTGGTTACGGCAAATACCACTAATAACGGGAAACAGTTAAGTTTCACGCTTTTTTTATGTCCCTACGTGGACGCCTAACCACCGTCAACGGGCAGAGGAGCAGAAACCTCTCAAAACAACGGGCGGATTACTTCCCACGAAAAGCCTTTAGAGTAGAGGGAGCAACAAATTCAAATCATTAACTAAAAACAGTAAAAAATGAGACAGAATTACAAACTTTATTTAGCTGCTTTACTGCTCGTTGGGGCAGTAAGCATGATGACAATCGGCGCGCAAGCCGCACCCAAGCTGGCAGTATTGGTGGTAGGCGTGGGAACCGACGCAGCGAGCGATGCCTTTGCGACGGGGATTGGCTACGAAGTTACCCAAAAGGGCCTGTACGAGCTGGTAAACAACGACGCCGTGAAGGCAAAGCTAACCGAGCTGCGCAACTTGCACAAGCAGAACAAGACGGTGGACACCGTTGGTCTTGCGGCGTGGGGCAAGGAGAAGGGGCTAGACTTTGTGCAGCTGGTGGTGGAGAGCGACTGTAGCATTACCATAGGCACTTCAAGCCCCGTTAACGGTAGAGAACAGCTTGCGCAGGTGGTAAGCTGCGGCACAGCCAAGTATTCTGGGCGTAGCACCTACCGTACGAGGTTTGTTCCCAATCTCAATCCCAACTTGGGGACGGGGTTTGAGGAGATGGTTTTTGTTGCCGGTGGCGTATTTGAGATGGGGTGCAAGGAGGGCAGAGACGCCTCGTGCAGCGATAATGAAACGCCTTCTCACTACGTGAGGGTGAATAACTTTTATATAGGGAAGTACGAAGTAACGCAGGCATTGTGGGATAAGGTGATGAGCAACAGTAGTTCATCCGATAATAAGCCGGTGGTTTACGTGAATTGGAATAACATAACAGGTTTGGGTGGATTTTTAGAGAAGCTGAATGCGCAGACGGGGAAGAACTACCGCTTACCAACAGAGGCGGAGTGGGAGTACGCGGCGCGCGGGTGCAAAGGAGGGGTTTGCGAGAGTTTTAACTACAGCGGCAGCAACACCATTGGAGAAGTGGCGTGGTACAACGGCAACTGCTCCAGCTCTCAGCCGGTAGGTACAAAACGTGCCAATGCGTTAGACATTCATGACATGAATGGCAACGTTTGGGAGATGTGCAGCGACTGGTATAGCGCTTCTTATTATCCTTCCGGTACAACAGTGTTTGCTCCTCAAGATAATCCCACAGGGCCTAGCAGCGGCTCTGAGCATGTGGTTCGCGGTGGCCCTTGGTACGACAGCGCGATCGACTGCCGCGTTGCCACGCGCACCTTCGCCCCGCTTAACCTCTCTAACCCCTACTGCGGCTTTCGCCTAGCGTTGCCAGTGTTACCGTAACTCCGCTAGCGTTGGCTTTAGTTTTTCCTATTTGGCGCCTCGTCTTTCTTGTAAGGTGGCTCGCCGCGCCGGTCTGCGGAGCGGAACAGGTTCCGCATGTAGCCTCGCACCGATAATCATTAATCACTAATTAATTTTTTTTTGCTACCTTTATACGTTTTTTTGCGGCGTCATATTTTTTTGGTGCGCGGCGAAAAAGCGATAACTTAAATAGCACACATGAGAGGAAGAAAACACAAGACAGATATTCTACAAAAGTTAAACCTTTACTTAGAAAACGTTGGCAAGCCTTTTGTATATTCGCAGCTGCTCAAGTCGCTGCAAATACGTAAGGACGCTAACCGGCAGGCGAAAGTCGCCGCGGCGCTCGACGCGCTGATAAAGGAGGGCCGGCTGGTGCTGGAGCCGGACGGCAAGTACAAGACGCGCATGAAAGGCGTGGAAATTACGGGCACGATAGATATGACCGGCAGCGGCTTTGCCTACGTGGAGAGCGACGAGAGCGAGGTGGATATTTTTGTGCCGCCGCACGCGCTCAACCACGCGCTGCACGGCGATACGGTGCGGGTGTTCGTGCGCACCACGTCCCGCCGCCCCGAGGGCGACGTGGTGGAGGTGCTGAAGCGCGCGCGCACGGAGTTTGTTGGCGTGCTCAAGAAGTCGAGGAGCAGCAGCGTGGTTGTCCCCGACAGCCGCCACATGCACGTGGACATTGCCATCCCTGGGAGGTACGTGGGCAACGCTCAGGAGGGGCAAAAGGTGCTGGCGGAAGTTCTCGAGTGGCCGGCAAACGCCAAGCAGCCCGTGGGGAGGATAGTGGACGTGCTGGGCAACCCGGGCGAAAACAACGCCGAAATGCACGCCATACTTGCCGAGTACGGCCTGCCCTACAAGTTTGACCCCGCGGTGGAAAGCGCCGCCGAGCAGGTGGAGGACGACATCAAAAAGGAGCTGCCCAAGCGCCGCGACTTCCGCAAGGTGACCACCATTACCATCGACCCCAAGGACGCCAAGGATTTTGACGACGCCCTCTCGCTGCGGCAGCTGCGCGACGGGCGCGTGGAGGTGGGCGTGCACATTGCCGACGTGACGCACTACGTGGCGCCGGACTCCGTAATCGACAAGGAGGCGGTGCGCCGCGCCACCTCCGTTTACCTCGTTGACCGCACCGTGCCCATGCTCCCCGAGCGGCTCAGCAACGGCCTCTGCTCGCTCCGGCCGCAGGAGGAAAAGCTCTGCTTCTCCGTGGTGTTTGAGATGGACAAGGACGCAAACATCCTCTCGCGGTGGTTTGGCAAAACGGTCATCAAGTCCGACCACCGCTTCACCTACGAGGAGGTGCAGGATATCATCGACAGCGAAAAGGGCCGCTTTGGCGAGGAAGTTCTCACGCTGCACCGGCTGGCGCAGCAGCTGCGCGCCGCGCGGTTTGAGCATGGCTCGGTGGGGTTTGAGCGCGCCGAGGCGCGCTTCGACATCGACAAAAACGGAAAGCCCGTTGGCGTTTACTTCCGCGAGGACACGCCGTCGCACCAGCTGGTGGAGGAGTTTATGCTGCTGGCCAACCGCAGCGTTGCCGAGTACGTGGGCAAGCCGGAGGGGCGGGCAAAGCCCAAAACGTTTGTGTACCGCATCCACGAAAACCCCAACGAGCAAAAGCTCCAGAACCTGAGCCACGTGGCGCAGCAGCTGGGCTACAAGGTGAACTTCGGGAAGGGCGAAGCCATATCGCGCAAGCTCAACACCCTGCTGAGCGAGGTGCGCGGCGGCAAGGCGCAAAACCTGCTCGAAACGCTGGCGCTGCGCTGCATGGCAAAAGCCCGCTACAGCACCGCCAACGTGGGGCACTACGGCTTGGCGTTTGCGCACTACACGCACTTCACCTCGCCCATACGCCGCTACCCCGACATGATGGTGCACCGCCTGCTGGAGCAATACCTCAGCGACGGAAAATCGGCAAAGGCCGACGACTACGAGGCGCTCTGCAAGCACTCCAGCCAAATGGAGGGGCAGGCCGCCGACGCAGAGCGCGCCTCCATCAAGTACAAAATGGCGGAGTACATGCAGGATAAAGTCGGGCAGGAGTACGACGGAACCATTTCGGGCGTGACCGACAGGGGCATCTACGTAGAAATAAACGAAAACAAAATTGAGGGAATGGTGCTGCTGCGCTCCCTAAAGGAGGATTTCTTCTTCTTTGACGAGGAAAACTACCGCGTTGTGGGGCGACGCACCCGCAAAACCTACACGCTGGGCGACGCCGTGCGCATCAGGGTGGGCAACGTAAACATGGAAAAAAAGCAGCTGGACTACCTCATGCTGGAGGACGGCGAGGCGCAGGACGACAGCCTCGTCGTGAGGGAGGGACGAAGGGGGAGATCAAACCGTCGCTCACGAAAAAAATAAAACTATTGCCGCTATGCAATGCAACAACGAAACGGAAATGCTATACACGCGAGGCTGCCGCTGCAGGCGGCAGCCCGCAGGAGAGACAGCGTGCTACGAGGTGCCCTCCTGCCAAAAGCTGGCAACGTTTGACTGGCTCAAAGGGATACACAACGCTGCCCTGCCTAAGGATATTGTAGAGGTGCGGTTTAAGAACACGCGCAAGGCATACTTCAAAAATGTGTACGAGCTGCTGCTGCAAAAGGGCGATATTGTTGCCGTAGAGGCCTCGCCCGGGCACGACATAGGCGTGGTGTCGCTCACGGGCGATATCGTGATGCTGCAAATGATGCGCAACGGGCTGTGGTGGGACAAGTACGACTACAAAAAAGTTTACCGAAAGGTAAAAGGCTCCGACGTGGAGAAGTGGAGCGAGGCTATCGCGCTGGAGCACGAGTTTATGATCCGCTCGCGCCAGCTGGCCGCCAAGCTGCAGCTGAACATGAAAATTGGCGATGTGGAGGTGCAGGGCGACAAAACCAAGGCCATCTTCTACTACATCGCCGAGGAGCGCGTTGACTTTCGCAAGCTGATAAAGGTGCTGGCGGACGAATTTAGCGTGCGCATAGAGATGCGCCAAATCGGCGTGCGGCAGGAGGCCGGACGGATAGGCGGCGTGGGCATGTGCGGGCGCGAGCTGTGCTGCGCGCAGTGGCTCTGCTCCTTTGCCTCCGTATCAACCAGCGCCGCGCGCTATCAGGCGCTCGCCATCAACCAGCAAAAGCTGAGCGGGCAGTGCGGAAAGCTCAAGTGCTGCCTCAACTACGAGCTGGCGTGCTACCTCGACGCGCAAAAAGATTTCCCGCAAACGTTTGACGTGCTGGAGGTGAAGGAGGGCACGGCGTTTCACCACAAAACCGACATCTTTAAGCGGATCATGTGGTACAACTTCGACAAAAGCTCCATGGAAAACCTCATCGCCGTGCCGGTGGACAGGGTGAAGGAGATTTTGGAGCAAAACAAAAAGGGCGTAAAGGCGGAGACGCTGGTGAGCGACGACAGCTTTGCGCAGCTAAAAAGCGTAGCGGTCAAGGAGCCGGAGTTCACGAGCGCCGCCGGCGAGGATAGCATCACGCGGTTTGACAAGCGCAACCGCAGCCAGCCCCACCACTCGCGCAGCAAGAAGCGCGCCAAATCCCCGCCCCAAGACGGCGGCAGCGGCGGCGACGACTCCGCAAAGGCCTCCGGCGTCAGCCCCGCCAAGCCAAGCACAACAACAAACAACAACGCAAAACAAAGTGAACATGCATCGCCAAAACACCACCCTGCCGGCAAAAAGCCGTAAGCTGACCCCGATAGCCGTAGCCGCCCTCGCGCTGTGCCTCTGCGCCTGCGACGCATCCCGCGTTTACGAGCGCTACTGCGCAATACCCGCCGAAGGCTGGCACAAGGACAGCTGCGCCGTGTTTGACGTGCACGTGAGCGACACAACCTCGCTAAACAACCTCTACATCAACCTGCGCCACAAAAGCAGCTACCCGTTCTGCAACATCTACTTCTTTGTAAAGGCCACCGCGCCCTCCGGCGTTTTTACGCGCGATACCGTTGAGTACATGCTCGCCGACAAGTACGGGCGGTGGAACGGAAAAGGCTTCTCCAGCATAATGGACAACCGGCTGGCGTTCCGCAAGCTTGTTCGCTTTCCGCGCAGCGGGGTTTACCGCTTTGAGGTGTGGCAGGGCATGCGCATGGAGACGCTGCCGCACGTAATCAACGTGGGGCTGCGCGTCGAAAAGCAGGATTACCTCGACGCTACAGGCATGTAGCCATTTTGAAAAAAAAACAGCTATGACAATTCAAGAAATACAGCAGCAGATAGTCGAAGATTTTAGCGTATTCACCGAGTGGCTCGACAAGTACGCCTACCTCATTGAGCTGGGCAAATCGCTGGCGCCCTACGACGAAAAGCACAAAACGGCGCAAAACCTCATTGAGGGCTGCCAAAGCCGCGTATGGCTCAACGCCGAGCTGGTGGACGGTCGGGTTGTCTTCACCGCCGACAGCGACGCCATTATCACCAAGGGCATTGTGTCGCTGCTCATCCGCGTATTTTCGGGGCAAACGCCGCAGGACGTCATTGCCGCCGACACAGCCTTTATTGACCGCATAGGTCTGCGCGAAAACCTTTCGCCCACCCGCGCCAACGGGCTGCTAAGCATGATCAAGCAAATGAAGCTCTACGCAGTAGCGTTTCAGGGTGTTAACCTCGCGCGCCAGCCTAATTCTTAATTCCTAATTTTTAATTCCTAATTAAAAAAAAGGTGTTTTTTGTCAACATACTCCGCGCTCTTGGCGAGCTGGTGAACCGGTATCAGGTGGCGATTTACGTTACCGTAATTTTCCACCTGTGCGCCGCCGTTGTCTTGATGAGCCTCAAGGTGCACACCGCCCCCCACCTTCCGCCGATGGAGGTTGTGCTGGGCGATTTTTCGGAGGAGGAAGCCGAAAAGCTGGAGGCGCTGCAGCGCGAAAAGGCGCAGCTGGAGCACGAGGTGGCTCGCCTGCTGCGCCAAACGCACGAGCAGCTGCGCAACGCGGCGGTGAACGAGGAGTGGGAGGAAAAAGACGGCGGACAGCGCGACGAGCTGCTGCACGAAAACGACGCGCTGCAGGAGCGCCTTGCCGCCACGCGCGAGCTGCTCAGCCGGCAGGAGGCGCAGCACGGCGAGGCGATGCTGCAGAATGCCCGCAGCGCGGCAGGCAAGGAGGCAAAAAAGGATGCGCCGTACGCAGGCCCCTCCGTCATGTCGTACCGCTTGGAAGGGCGCAGGGCGTTTGCGCTGCCCGTGCCCGTGTACCTGTGCGAGAGCGGGGGAGACGTGGTGGTCAACATTACCGTTGCCCGCGACGGCACGGTGACCGCCGCAAAGGTTGACGAAAAAAAATCTGCCGCTCACCCCTGCATACGGGACGCCGCACGGCAGGCGGCCTTGCTCTCGAGGTTTTCGGTGGCCGAAACCGCCAAGAGCCAGCAGGGAAGCATCACCTACCGATTTATTCCCCAGTAAGCATGAACACAGCCGCCCAACCGTCCGTATTTTTGCTCTTAGGCTCCAACATGGGCAACCGCATGCAGCTGCTTGAGCGGGCGTGCAGCCTCCTGCAGCAGGCCGGCGTTTGGGTGGAGCGGCAATCCTCCGTTTACGAAACCGCGCCGTGGGGATTTGAGGCGGAGCAAAATTTCCTGAACATGGCGCTGCAGGTGCGCACGCCGCTTGCGCCGCTGCGCCTGCTACAGGCAGCGCAGCAGGTGGAGCGGCAGCTGGGGCGCACCCGCGCGCTGGGCGCGGGCTACGCCTCGCGCACCATCGACGTGGACATCCTCCTCTACGGCGGCGAGGTGGTAGCCGAGCCGCTGCTCGCCATACCCCACCCGCGCCTGCACGAGCGACGCTTTGCGCTGGCGCCCCTCGCCGAAATTGCCCCCGAATTTGTGCACCCAACGCTACAAAAAACGGTGGCGCAGCTGCTGCGCGAGTGCAGCGACGCGGGTAGTGTTTGGGTTAGCGATTGCCGCGTAGGGGCGGGTTTGAAACCCGCCCACAATGATGACAAAAACCCTAACGGGGTTTTGAGAGCCTGTTAGGGTTGTATAGATTATACGGTGAACTCGCCGACCGGCAAGCTCACGAGCTTACACAAGAGGGACGGACATCGCAAAGGAAAAACTAAGGCAAAACCACGCGGAAGCCGGTGTCGTTGCCGCGAGAGCTGGGGGCGTAGGGATAGCGCGCAGCAACGCGACGCCAGCCACCCGCGGCAACGCTGTTCCAGCCGCTGCCGCGGATCAAGCGGTTAGTGCCGCTATCCCATAGGTCGTAGCACCACTCCCATACGTTGCCTGACATATCGTAAATACCCAGCCCGTTTGGCTTCAGTTGACCTACTGGGTGCGTGGCGCCATTGGCGAAAGCCGCGCCGCCCGAGGTCGCGTTCCATCCCACCTCCTGAAGATCGTTGCTACCGCTGTACTTAAATTTCTCACACGTCCCAGCGTTACAGCCGCGGGCGGCGTACTCCCACTCAACCTGCGTAGGTAGGCGGTAGCCGTTGGCGCTGGCATTTACAGTCACCGTGCTGCATGCAGCGCAGTCACCATTGTCGGCAATGTTGGCTAAAACAACACCACCGTAAGCTGCCGTTTTGCCCGACATCTCACTCAGCCTGTTGCAGTAAGCTAGCGCTAAATACCAGCTTATGTACTCCACCGGCCGCTGATCATCGCACGCTACGGCGCCGCAGTTGGCGCTGTTGAGCGCACCGCTGGCCGTTCCACGGCTGCCGCCCCACCAAAAATAATTCTCAAATTTTGTCCCCGCCATCACGGCGCGCCACTGCGCCTGTGTTACTTCGTACTTCCCAATTTTGAAGTTGGATACCGTGGCCGTAAACTGGTCTTTGATGTTGTTGTTGGTACCGTTTTCGCCGGTCTTTGCGCCGTCGGTTCTGTCGGCGTCTATGTCGGGGTGCCAGCCCAGCGTGGTTGTGCCGCCAACCACCTGCACCATTTCCGGCTCAAACCACTTCTTCTCCGGCGCTGCATTCACGCGCGCTGCACGCCCTGGGCCCATCAGCTGCTCCGAGAGTGCCCGCGCTACCCGCGTAACGTCGCCTGTGCCTACGCTCGTGCGGGTGTAGTTGCCACGACCATCCAGCTTGCTGTCCTTCGTGCCAATAAGCTGTGCCGAAAAAAGGTGGTCATTGCCTTTAACCTCATCTACCACCAAGCATATTGCCGATATGCCGTTGGAGAGCCCCCACGCCGCCAATGCGGTTCGATTTATGTTGCCACGGCCGCCAGTCGTGTAGGCGCTCTGTAGCTCCGTGAGCTTACCGGTAGTGCTCACGGAGGTGAGCGCGTAGCGCCCGCCGGAGGTGAAATTTGTGCCTAACGCCGTAGCAAGTGGGGTCACAAGCGAGTTGTCCCCGCCCACCACAAATACCGCCAGCGTGGGCTTATCGGCGCCTAGCGCGCCGATTGTCATCGTGTTTACTGCCCCAACGAGCAGCAAAGCACATAAATAAATCTTGTAATTCTGTTTCATCTTTTTGAAGTTGAATTTGTTTTTCCCTCTAC
>JAITQP010000241.1 GCA_031288885.1 Prevotellaceae bacterium
GCCAGCAACGAGGGCGACCTTGTGCTCGACCCCTTTATGGGCGGTGGCACCACCATTGCTGTTGCCGACCGGCTCAACCGCAAGTGGATAGGTATTGACCAATCGGTGCAGGCCGTAAAGGTTACTGAATTGCGGTTGCATCAGCAAACGGACTTATTTTCAAGTATCTACGCCAACTCCTACACGCTTCAGCTGCACAAGTACGATTACGACACGCTCCACAGCAAGGATGCCTTTGAATTTGAGAGCTGGATTATCGGACAATTTGGCGGCACGCCCCACAACAAAAAGGGCGGCGACGCAGGCGTTGACGGCACAGCGGCAGACGGCGCTCCGATACAGGTGAAGCGCTCGGAGGGCGTAGGCGTAAACGTGGTGAAAAATTTTTCCGTCTCCGCCAAGCAGTTTGACAAAGCAATTTTTGAGAAAAATGTAAAAGCAGGGAACCCTATCGGCTACATCATCGCCTTTTCGTTTGGGAAAGGTGCGATACAGGAGGCCGCCCGCTTAAAAAATCAGGAAAACATCATCATACAGCTTGTGGCGGTGGATAGCATTATACCCGTATCCAAAAAACCGGCCATCAAAATTGAGGTGAACGAGCTTTCGCGCGACGCGAGCGGCATTCGCAAAGTAGAGTTCGTAGCCACGGGAGAAAGCCCCTCGGGCGTTGAGTTCTACAGCTGGGACTTTGGCTACGCTGCCGACAAAGGCTTCAAATCGTCGGTCATCAGGGATACGGAGGGTAGGCAGCAGCGAGAGCTAAAAGCAGGCGTTCACCACGTTGCCGTCAAAGCGGTGGACAACAACGGGCTGGAAAATATAGAGGAAATAAAGCTGAAAATAAATGGAGCAGTTGAGCAGCTGCGATGAAAATCATTTTCTAATTCAAAAACGATAATGGAAAACAACCTAACAGACCGAAAATTTTGGCAGGAGTACTGGAAAAACTATGAGTACGAGAAAATTCCCGCAAAAGTTCCCTTCAAAAAATTTCTACCAAAACTTGACGGAGCCGGCAGCTTTATCGAAATCGGCGGGTTTCCCGGGGTTTTTGCGGCCTACTTCTATAAAAGAGGATGCAAAGATGTATCCCTGCTGGATTTTTACATCGACAAAAGTATAGTCAACAAGTTTGAGGCTGTCAACGATATTCCTCAAGGCGCCATAAGTTGTATCGAGTCTGACTTTTTCAAATTTGAAACGGATAAGAAGTACGATATAGTTTTCTCCTATGGATTTATTGAGCATTTTGAGGATACAAAAGATGTGATGGAGCGACATACCAAACTCCTAAACTTAAAAAACGTTATGGGGGGGGGCATTTTGTTAATTATTCTACCGAATTTCAGAGGATTAAATGGCTTAATACAGTACATTTTTGATAGAAAAAATCTTCGCGCCCACAACCTGAACAGCATGAAGCTTTCAACGTTGAGAAATATAGCCACCGATTTGGGGCTTAAAAATATTTCGGTAGAGTATAGCCGCAAGCCAATGGTTTGGCTGGAGCCTGCGGTGGGTAGCAAGCTTCTGCGGAGGCTGGTAAAATTGTTGAGCCATTTTCTTAAGCTCTTCCCCATTAAGTGCAGATGGCTATCTCCCTATATCATTGTTTATGCCGAACGGTAAGATGAGCAATTTATTTATATGAAGGAAAAAGTTTACATATTTGACACCACGCTGCGCGACGGCGAGCAGGTGCCCGGGTGCCAGCTCAACACGGTCGAAAAAATAGAGGTAGCCCGCATGCTCGAAACGCTGGGCGTGGACGTTATTGAGGCGGGATTTCCGGTGAGCAGCCCGGGCGACTTCAGCTCGGTGGTGGAAATATCTAAGGCGGTAACCAGCCCCATCATCTGCGCCCTCACGCGCGCGGTCGAAAAGGACATTGAGGTGGCCGCCGACGCCCTCAAGTTTGCCAAGCAAGGGCGCATACATACGGGTATCGGAACGTCCGATTTTCACATAAAGTATAAGTTCAACTCAACGCCGGAGGAGATTATAGAGCGTGCTGTTAAGGCTGTTAAGTTTGCCCGCAGCTTGGTGGGCGAGGTGGAGTTTTACGCCGAAGATGCCGGACGAACTGAAAACAAGTACCTTGCCCGCGTGGTGGAGGCTGTTATTGCCGCCGGCGCTACCATCATCAACATCCCCGACACCACCGGCTACACCTTGCCGCACGAGTACGGCGCCAAAATCAAGTACCTTACTGAGCACGTTCCAAACATTCACAAGGCTATACTCAGCACGCATTGCCACAACGACTTGGGAATGGCTACGGCGAATACGCTTTCGGGAATTCTAAACGGGGCGCGGCAGGTGGAGGTAACCATAAACGGAATTGGCGAGCGCGCCGGAAACACCTCGCTCGAGGAGGTGGTCATGATTTTAAAGAGCCACAAAAAGAAAGGTCTGTACACCGACGTCAACAACAAAAAAATCATACCCGCCAGCCGCTTGGTTTCTACGCTCATGCGTATGCCCGTGCAGCCCAACAAAGCCATCGTGGGGCGCAACGCGTTTGCCCACTCCTCCGGTATTCATCAGGATGGATTTTTGAAAAAGCGCGAAACCTACGAAATCATTAACCCCAAGGACGTTGGGCTTAACCAGTCGTCCATCATACTCACCGCCCGCAGCGGACGGGCTGCCTTAAAGCATCGCTTGGAAGAAATGGGTGTAAAGCTCTCTAAACCTGAGCTTGATGAAATATATCCGCGCTTCCTTGAGTTGGCGGATAAGAAGAAGGAGATTAACGACGACGACCTGCTGGTGCTGGTTGACCGCGACAAGAATGTGGATAAGAGCATACGCCTCATGGGGTTACAGGTGCTTTGCGGAAAAAACCTGCAGGCAAGCGCCACCGTAAAGCTATGCTACAACGGGGAGGAGTTTACCGAAGTTGGCTTGGGCAACGGGCCTATTGATGCGTCGCTTAACGCTATACGCAGCATTATTAAGCAAAAAATTCACCTCGAAGATTTTGTTATACAGGCAATCACGCGCGGAAGCAACGATATTGGCAAGGTGCACATGTCGGTAGAGTATAAAGGCGTATTGTTTTATGGGTTTGGCGCTAACACCGATATAGTTCAAGCTTCGGTTGAAGCGTTTTTGGATGCGGTGGGAAAAGCGTTGAAGTAGCGTAAAACTTCAAGCTGTGAACGTAAATATGGTATGTATAAATTATTTTGGATAAATGAAGCAAACCCTGTTTGATAAAATTTGGGAGCGGCACGTTGTCGAATCCATCACCGGCGGCCCCGACGTGCTGTATATTGATAGGCAGCTTATTCACGAAGTTACCAGCCCGCAGGCGTTTGAGGCTATGCGTAGGCGGGGCGTAAAGGTTTTTCGCCCGCAGCAAGTAACTGCTACTCCGGATCATAACACGCCTACGCTCAATCAGCACTTACCCATCAAAGAGGAGGCGTCGCGAAAGGCAGTTGAAGCGTTGCGTCAAAACTGTAAGGATAATGCTATAAATATCTTTGATTTAAATACGGAGTACAACGGCGTGGTGCACATTGTTGGCCCCGAGCTTGGGCTTACCCAGCCGAGCATGACCATTGTTTGCGGCGATAGCCACACCGCTACGCACGGGGCTTTTGGCTGCGTTGCCTTTGGCATTGGCACAAGCGAGGTAGAAATGGCGCTGGCTACGCAATGCTTACTGCAAAGTAAACCAAAGCAAATGCGTATTACGCTTAAAGGTAAACTTCAGTATGGCGTCAGCGCAAAAGACGCAATATTGTACCTCATAGCGCAGCTGACAACGAGCGGCGGCACGGGCTGCTTTATAGAGTACGCGGGCGAGGCTTTCCGCAGCATGAGCATGGAGGAGCGCATGACCGTTTGCAACATGAGCATCGAAATGGGCGCGCGTGGCGGGCTTGTTGCGCCGGACGAAACAACGTTTCGCTACGTAAAGGGGCGCATGTATGCTCCTCAAGGCGAAGAGTGGGAGAAAAAGTTGAGCTACTGGAAAACCCTTTTCACTGATAGCGATGCTTCATTTGATAAAGAATATACGTTTGATGCAAAGGATATTAAACCATACATTACTTACGGTACAAATCCGGAAATGGGCATAGGCATTGACGAAGCTATACCGCCGGATGAGTTGAATGTTAAGGCGTTGGAGTACATGGGTTTCAAAGCCGGAGAGAAGCTGCTGGGTAAACCGGTGAGCTACGTATTTATTGGGAGTTGCACCAACGGGCGAATAGAGGATTTTCGTGCCGCTGCGCAAATTATCAAGGGGCGCAAAAAAGCCGACAACGTTTTTGCCTACCTTGTTCCCGGGTCAAAATCGGTGGAGCGGCAGGCGCGCGAGGAGGGTTTGGTGGCAATTTTTGAGGAGGCGGGTTTTACTTTCCGGCAACCCGGGTGCTCGGCTTGCCTTGCTATGAATGAGGACAAAGTGCCCGCCGGCGAGTACTGCGCTTCAACCTCCAACCGCAACTTTGAGGGGCGACAAGGCGCAGGCGCGCGAACGCTGCTGGTTAGCCCACTTACGGCGGCGGCGGTAGCCGTTACCGGAAAAATTACCGACCCAAGGGAATTAATGTAGGAGTTTAAGTGATAATATGTAATTTACTGTGGTAAAATATTATGGAAAAATTTAGCATGCTGACTACCACCTGCGTTCCGCTGAACGTAGAAAGCGTGGATACCGATCAAATAATTCCCGCTCGATTTCTCAAAACCACCAACCGCGCGGGTTTTGGCGTAAACCTTTTTCGCGATTGGCGCTACGACCCCAGCGGCAATCCTGTTCCCAGCTTTGTTTTGAACAACAAGGCTTACGGCGGGCAAGCGCTGGTGGCGGGCAAAAACTTTGGCTGCGGCTCGAGCAGAGAGCACGCCGCGTGGGCTATTGCCGATTACGGCTTCCGCGTGGTGGTTTCCCCCCTGTTTGCCGATATTTTTAAAGGCAACGCGCTCAACAACGGGGTGTTGCCCGTGCAGGTAAGTGAAGCGTTTGTTGAAGCCATCTTTGATGAGGTGAAAAAAAACCCGAGCACGACGATAACCGTTGACCTGCCGGAGCAAAAAATCACCATCAACAGCGCCAGACAAAGCGAGCGTTTTGACATAAACGCTTTCAAGAAGCATTGCTTTATAAATGGGTATGACGATATTGATTATCTGCTATCGATTAAAGAAAAAATAGAACTGTACGAACGTAAACAGCATGTAATATGAAAAATATAGCCATTCTTGCCGGAGACGGTATTGGGCCGGAGGTAGTTGCGGAAGCCGTTAAAGTGCTACAAGCAGCTGACAAAAAGCATAGTATAGGCTTTGTCTTTAGCTATGAGTTAATAGGCGCGTGCGCCATAGACGCCACAGGCGACCCGCTGCCTGCCGCTACGGTTGCGCGCTGCCAAAGCTCCGACGCTGTGCTGCTCGGCGCTGTGGGGCATCCCCGCTTCGACAGCGACCCTGCGGCAAAGGTACGACCCGAACAGGGCCTGCTCAAAATTCGCAAAACCTTAGGGCTGTACGCTAACATTAGACCGATAAAATCCTATAAATCGCTCTATAATGCATCGCCGCTTAAAGAGTCGCTTATAGCCGACGTGGATTTTGTAGTGTTCCGTGAGCTGACGGGAGGAATTTACTTTGGCGAAAAAGGTCGCAAAAACAACGGCAACGAGGCATTTGACCTCTGCACGTATAGCGTTGAGGAGGTGGAGCGCATTGCTCGGTTGGCGTTTGAGGCTGCCCAAAACCGGCGTAAACATTTAACGCTGGTGGATAAGGCTAACGTGCTGGAAACTTCGCGCTTGTGGCGAGACGTTGTAAGTAAAACTTCGAAAAATTTCCCCAACGTAAAGTTCGACAGCATGTTTGTGGATAACGCTGCCATGAAAATTGTTCAGCAACCGGCATTTTTTGATGTGGTGCTCACCGAAAATATGTTTGGCGACATTCTCACCGACGAGGCTTCGGCCATTACCGGCTCCATCGGGATGCTGCCCTCCTCTTCGGTCGGGAGCAAGGTGGCGCTGTTTGAGCCTATTCACGGGTCTTTCCCCGAAGGGGCGGGAAAGGGAATTGCCAACCCCATGGCAACTATTTTGTCGGCTGCCCTGATGCTGGACTATTTGGGTTATCCGGCGGCGGCGCAGGAGGTGCGCGCTGCGGTGGAGCTTGCGCTGCAAAAAGGCGTCGTCACAGGTGAAATCAGCAAGGATAATCCTGCGTCAACGAGCGAGGTGGGAGATTTTATAGCCGGCAGCATAGTGTAAAAAAACCATAAAAAATCTTTTTAACCCGCGAAAAATGCTAACTTTGCGGCGATTGTTATTGACTGCACGCAGGTTGCGATATTCGTATCGCAAATGTTAGGATTTTCGTTGGGTTCTGCTTGCAGTGGCGATGAGCACGCTTTGCGTCGTTGCGAGCGGAGCGAAGCAATCCAGAGAAGCAACAATTACGCGCAGTCGAATTTTGTGAATTGCCCGTAGGGCTTTAATGTTGTTTCCATGCTATAATCCCCTACGGGGAATAGGAAAAGACGATATTCTCATTTTCTATTGATATTGTTCCCCTACGGGGAATAGGTGAGGGTAGGGGATAACGTTTATTTCTGGATTGGCTGCGCCGAACTACGCTTCGCTCCGGTTGCTTCGCTCCGCTCGCAATGACGGTGAGCACGCTTTGCGTCATTGCGAGACCCGAACCCATATACGGGTAAAAAAGGGAAAAGACGAAGCGTTAATAATATGTTTAAGCAATTTCGTCATTGTAAGGTGGAGCGGCTTGAAAAGCCGGATTTTCATAACCGCAGGTCAGCGACCTGCGGACAGCCAGCGCTCCTCCTCTTCCCCTGCCTGAAAGGCAGGACTTTTAAGTCTTAAAGTCTTAGCAGTCCTGCCTTATCAGGCAGAGAGAGGAGAAGGGGATGCTCTCTCCGCAGGTCGCTGACCTGCGGTTATGAAAATTAAGCCCTTTCAGGGATTGTGAGAAAGGGAGAACTCTCTCCAAAAGGGGAAGGACGAAGTTTGTAATATGCTAATAATATGTCTAATGCAATTTCGTCATTGCGAGCGTAGCGAAGCAACCGGAGCGAAGCGGAGCTCGGCGTAGCCAATCCAGAAAA
>JAITQP010000265.1 GCA_031288885.1 Prevotellaceae bacterium
TAAACAGATTACAACGAATAAAATATATCTACATTCTTTTCAAAAAAAATTTGCAACGCGTAACAAAACGAAGCAACCGGAGCTCGTCGTAGCCAATCCAGAAAATTTACTTCGCTCTACTGTATTCTGGATTGCTTCGCTCTGCTCGCAATGACGCAAGGCGTGCTGAAGGCAATGCATAACCCATGCTACGCGCGCGCGTTCCTCGCGTGCTCCAGTCGGAATGACGGGAGAGGAGGTGCGAAGCAATTGGCTGCGCCGAACTCCGCTGCGCTCGGAATGGCGTGCGGGGCGGACAACGGATTGACGAGCAGGAGCATTCGTAATTCCTAATTCGTAATTCCTAATTACATTGCAACTTGCTTGCATAGGTGCATAATTAAATAATCGCAGCAAAAGTAAGAAAAAGTTTTCAACGAATAAAATATTTCTTCATTCTTTTCAAAAAAAATTTGCAACGCGTAACAAAACGAAGCAACCGGAGCGAAGCGGAGCTCGGCGTAGCCAATCCAGAAACGCACACCGCCACATGTGGGGATGGGCGTGAGGCATCCCCTCGGGATGCATCGCTCGGTAGAAACGCCGTCCACCCCACCTCTCCTGCATCCCGTAGGGATGCATCCCTACGGGATGCAAAATACACGTGAAAATCCGCGTTTCTACCGAGCGTTCCATTCCTACGGAATTGTAAACCCGTCGCACGCCTTGCGCCGCCTCGTAACCTCTTTTCAACCTAATTCTTAAATAGAACTACCTCAGTATCACTAGATTACCAATAATCCTCTCCCCAACCTCATTACCTCATTAAACACCATTTAAAATGAGGTTGTGAGGTCGGCAACACCCACATTCCGTCCCTAACGGGACGGCGCAAAGCGTGCAACGGCTGGATTGCTTCGCTTACAATGACAAAATTGCATTAGGCATATTATTAGCACATTACAAACAATGACCGTTATCCCTTACTTTCACCTATTCCCCGTAGGGGATGAATAAGCACGAAAATAATATTAAAGCCCTACGGGCTAATGAAAATAAACCGTTTCGGTTTTTTCTATTGATATTATTGCCCTACGGGCAACCGGAGCGCAGCAGAGCTCGGCGGAGCCAATTCACAAAATCTCATTAAACATATTATTAGTCCATTACAGACTTCGTCTTTTTCCTTTTTTACCCGTATATGGGTTCGGGTCTTACAATGACGCGAAGCATGCCTCTCTGTTAATGTAAATTTCTATAGGACTTTATATAACGTAACCGCTAATCGCTAATTAAATTTGTACAAGTGAGAATTTTCATGTAAGTTTGCAGCCTTATAACAAAAAACCCATTATTGCATGAAAAAATTATTTCTTCTTGACGCATTTGCCCTCATCTATCGAGCGTATTATGCCTTTATAAAAAAAACAATGGTAAATGCTCAAGGGCTCAATACGTCGGCAATTTTTGGTTTTACAAAGACGCTGGCAGACCTTATCCGCCGCGAAAATCCTACGCACATAGCCGTGTGCTTCGACCCGGGCGGAAAAACGTTCCGGCACTCCATATACCCCGCCTACAAGGCAAACCGCAGCGAAACGCCGGAGGTCATCTTGCAGTCGGTGCCCATCATCAAGGAAGTTATAGCGGCGTTCAACATCCCCATTATCACCGTGCCGGATTTTGAGGCGGACGACGTCATCGGTACGCTGGCAAAAAAGGCGGAGGCCGCCGGCTTTGTAACCTACATGATGACGCCCGACAAGGACTACGGGCAGCTGGTAACGGACAACATTCTCATTTTTCGTCCGGCGCGCTGGGGCAAATCGGAGGAAAAAATCGGCATCTACGAAATCTGCAAGCAGTACGGCATACAGCGCCCCGAGCAGGTTATAGACGTGCTGGCGCTGTGGGGCGACTCGTCGGACAACGTGCCCGGGGCGCCGGGGATTGGCGAAAAAACAGCCACCAAGCTGGTGGCGCAGTACGGCACCTTGGAGGGCGTGATTGAGCACCTGCACGAGCTCAGCGGAAAAACCCGCGAGGCGATAGCGCAAAACATTGCGCAGCTGGAGCTGGCAAAAAAGCTGGTGACGATAGACCTCAACGTGCCCGTGGAGCTCAACGAAGAGCTGCTGCAAAGAAAGGAGCTCGACAAAACCGCGCTGTGCGACTTATTCTCCAAGCTGGAGTTTCACTCGCTTGCGCGGGAGCTGCTCGGCGGAAGCGCCCGCGCGGCAACAAAAAAGCTGCCCGACATGTCCGGACAGGGCGATTTGTTCGGCGCCGCCGCTACGGCCACGCCGGCGCAAGCGGAGGCGCAGGCCGGCGCAAGCGCCGCCGACGCCAAGCAGTACCTCAAAACAATTGCCGACGTTCCCCACACGTACCGCATTGCGCAAAGCGTGAGCGAGGTAAAATCGCTGTGCGACATGCTAATGCAGCAACCCGAATTTTGCTTTGACAGCGAAACGGACGGCATCAACCCCATCACCGCCGGCGTGGTGGGCTTGTCGTTTGCCGTAAAGCCGCACGAGGCTTGGTTTGTGCCGCTGTCGCCCCACGAGGAGCATTTTGCAGAGAAGGTGGAGCTGCTCCGCGCTCCGCTGGAAAATGAGCGCATTGCCAAGGCAGGGCAAAACATCAAGTTCGACTACCTCGTGCTGAAGCGCATCGGCATTGCGCTGCAGGGCGACCTGCTCGACACCATGCTGGCGCACTACCTGCTCAAGCCGGACATGCGCCACAACATGAACTTCCTTGCCGAGGTTTACCTGAGCTACCAGCCTGTGCCCATCGAAAGCCTGATAGGCAGCAAGAAGGACGGGCAGCGCAACATGTCGCAGGCGCCGCTGGAGCAGGTGGCCGAGTACGCCGCCGAAGACGCCGACGTAACCCTGCAGCTGCGCAAGGTAATATTTGACGAGCTGCACAAGGAGGCGGGGCTGCGGAAGCTGTACGAGGAAATAGAGGCGCCGCTGGTGTACGTGCTGGGCGACATGGAGTGGGAGGGCGTGCGCATCGACGCCAAGGGGCTGGCCGAGTACGGAAAGGAGCTGTCGGCAGAGCTGCAAAAGTTCGAGAAGGAAATTCAGGACATTACGGGCGAGCCCGCGCTCAACGTCTTTTCGCCAAAGCAGCTGGGCGACGCGCTGTTTGACAAGCTCAAAATCTCGGACAAGGCGCGCACCACCGGCAAAACAAAGCAGTACTCCACCAGCGAGGACACGCTGATGGCGCTCCGCGACAAGCACCCCGTGATTGACAAAGTGCTGGAGCTGCGCGGGCTGAAAAAGCTCCTCTCGTCGTACGTAGAAACCCTGCCCACGCTGGTAAACCCGCAAACGGGGCACATCCACACCTCGTTCAACCAAGCGGTAACCTCCACCGGCAGGCTGAGCAGCAACAACCCCAACCTGCAAAACATCCCCATCCGCGACGAGCGCGGGCGCGAAATCCGCAAAGCCTTTATCCCCTCCGACGAAAACCACATCCTGCTGGCCGCCGACTACTCGCAGGTGGAGCTCCGCATCATGGCGCACCTGAGCAACGACGCAAACCTCGTGGAGGCTTTCCTTAAAAATGAGGATATTCACGCGAGCACCGCCTCCAAAATATTCCACGTGCCCATCGATAAGGTGAGCAAGGAGCAGCGGCGGCGCGCCAAAACCGCCAACTTTGGCATTATTTACGGCATATCGGCCTACGGGCTGGCGCAGCGGCTCAACATTCCGCGCGGCGAGGCAAAAATCCTCATCGACGGATACTTTGAGACCTACCCGCAGGTGCGCGACTACATCGACAACGCCATCCAAACGGTGCGCGACACAGGCTACGTGCAAACCCTCTGCGGGCGGCGGCGCGAGCTGCCCGACATTAAGTCGCAAAACGTGGTGGTGCGCGGATTTGCCGAGCGCTACGCCATCAACGCCCCCATACAGGGCTCTGCCGCCGACATTATCAAGCTGGCAATGATAAAAATACACCGCCGCCTGCGCCGCGAAAACCTCCAATCGCGCATGATTCTGCAGGTGCACGACGAGCTGGTTTTTGACGTGCTCACATCCGAGCTCGAAGCGGTAAAGCAGCTGGTGATAAGCGAAATGGAGGCGGCATACAAGCTCGTGGTGCCGCTCATTGCAGAAGCCGGAACGGGGAGCAACTGGCTCAACGCGCACTAAAATGATTTTTTGGAGCCGCTGTGCACGACCACAGAGTTATAGTGAGCTATTTAGTAAAGCATTACAATATTTTACGACTTAAATTGTGTTTGCACAATAGCATAATTGCACGAAAAATACTATTTTTGCGCTTGTATTGCAAACCGATAAACGTAGAATAGTAAATCTCAAATTATAAACTATTAAAATATGTACCTATGTCTGAGTCTGAAACAAACTACTCCAACCCTGATGGAAGCTACTCCTCGCCTGAAGCAAACAATTTTGAGCCTGAAGTAATAAATCCCGAACCTGAGGCAACTCCTTTCGACCCTGAAGTAAAAATTTCCGAGCCTGAGCCTGCCAATTTTGAGCCCAACGTAAGCTATCCCGCGCCTGAAGCAGCAACCGGCAACCCCGCGCCTGAAGCAGCTAACAGCTACTCCGCGCCAGAAGCAACCGGCTACTCCGCGCCAGAAGTAGCTGAAGCTGAGGCTGAGGCTGAAGCGCAAAACACCTCCGATGCCGAAGCGCAAACCCCTGAGCCGGAAGCTAAAAAAAATATTCCCATCGACGATAGAATTCGCATAAAAGATATCGCCGTGCTGGCAAACGTGTCGGCGGGTACGGTTGACCGCGTAATTCACAACCGCGGCGGCGTTGCCCCCGAAAATAAGAAGCGCATTGAAGAAATCCTGAACAGGCTGAACTTCAAGCCCAACAAGATGGCGCGGGTGTTGGCCATCAAAAAAGACTACAAGCTGGTGGTGCTGCTCCCCGAAGCCGCGCCGGGCGACTACTGGTGGGACATCATCAAGGGCATCAGGCGCGCAGAGGAGGAGGTGGCAGACTACCGCGTAAAAACGGAGGTGCTGCAGTTCAACCAGTACAACATGGAGTCGTTTACAGCGCAGGCGCAGCGCCTGCTCGACATCAACCCCGCCGGCGTGCTGATGGCTCCGTTCTTCAGGCGCGAGGTGCTCAAGCTCACCAGAGAGCTCGAGGAGCGCAGCATCCCATTCGTATTTGTCGACTCCAACATAGAGAGCGTAAACAGCCTTGCCTACTACGGGCAGCAGTCGCACCAAAGCGGCTACGTGGCGGCAAAAATCATGCTGAGCAACCTTGAGCCCGCCTCCACCATACTGCTGGTGCACATGCTGCGCGAGGGCGGCGAGGCCAACGGCTCCAACCAAACGGCTAAGCGCGAGGAGGGTTTTCTTGCCTACATCGACAAGTATTCGCTCGAGTCGTCCTACCGGATAGTGCGCGCGAACCTGCACGCCAACGATGAAAGCGGAAATGAGGCAAAGCTGGAGGAAATTTTCCGGCAGCACCAGAACATACGGGGGATTGTCATGTTCAACTCACGCATTTACCGCATAGCCGAGTTCTTGGAGAACCGAGGCATCCGAAACATTCGCACCATAGGCTACGACCTGCTCGAGCGCAACGTTCACTACCTGAAAAACGGTATGGTGGAGTGCCTCATTGCGCAGCGCCCGCAGCTGCAGGGGTACTACGGGCTGACGGCCTTAGCCAGATACATCGCTTTTCATCAGCCCTCCAAGCCGGTATGCTACATGCCCATTGATATTCTCTTTAAGGAAAACATCAACGACTACAAGGTATACCCGTTTGACGTGGACTGACGAGCTAAAAATCGAAACCTAAAAGCTACACTACGAATGAAACGCTTAAACAGACAAACCGCCTCGGTGGCAAAGGTGCGCCCCGAAAAAATTATCCAATTTGGCGAGGGAAACTTTCTCCGCGCGTTCGTTGACTGGATTGTTTTCAACATGAACGAAAAAGCCGGCTTCAACGGCAGCGTGGTGGTGGTGCAGCCCATAGAAAACGGCATGGTGAACGCGCTCAACGAGCAGGACGGCCTGTACCACCTCAACCTGCAAGGGCTCGACAACGGTCGGCAGGTGGACAGCATCCGGCTGATTGACGTTATCAGCCGCGGGCTAAACCCCTACACGCAGCACGACGAATACCTCAAGCTGGCCGAAAACCCCGAAATACGCTTTGTTATCTCCAACACCACCGAGGCGGGCATTGCCTTTCGCGCCGACGACAAGCTCGACGACAAGCCCGCAAAATCCTACCCGGGCAAGCTCACGCAGCTGCTCTACCGCCGCTTTAAAACCTTTGACGGCGCCGCAGACAAGGGGCTTATCATCCTGCCCTGCGAGCTGATTTTCCACAACGGCGCAGAGCTAAAAAGGTGCATTGAGCAGTACATTGACCTCTGGCAGCTGGGCGACGCCTTCAGGACGTGGTTTGCGGCGGCGTGCGGCGTGTACAGCACGCTGGTCGACCGCATTGTGCCCGGCTACCCCAAGGATACCATCGGCGAAATTTTGGAGAAAATTGGCTACGACGATAAGCTGGTGGTGAAAGGCGAAATCTTTCACCTCTGGGTAGTTGAGGCGCCGGAAAGCGTCGCCGCAGAGTTCCCCGCCAACAAGGCAGGGCTGAACGTGCTGTTCGTCCCCAGCGAAAAACCCTACCACGAGCGCAAGGTTACGCTGCTCAACGGGCCGCACACCGTCCTTTCGCCCGTTGCCTACCTGAGCGGGCTCAACACCGTGCGCGAAGCCTGCGAGCACGAAACCATCGGAAAGTACATCAGCAAGGTCATGTACGACGAGCTGCTCCCCACGCTCGACCTCCCCAAAGCCGAGCTCGAGGCGTTTGCCGGCGCGGTGCTCGACCGCTTCCGCAACCCCTTTGTAAAGCACTTTGTAACGAGCATCATGCTCAACTCCTTTCCAAAATTCAAAACGCGCGACCTGCCCGGCATAAAAATCTACCTTGAGCGCAAGGGATGCCTGCCGCCTGCGCTGACGCTGGGGCTCGCCGCAATTTGCGTGTACTACCGCGGCGGCAAGCGCGGCAGCGACGACATCACCCCCAACGACGACAAGGTTATTCTTGACCTCCTCGCCGGCCTGTGGACCTCCGGAAATACCCAAACGGTGGCAGCCGGCGTACTTGCCGCAGAGTACATTTGGGGGGAAGACCTGAACAAAATCACGGGGCTTACCGACTTACTCGCAAAAAATATCGACAGCATTTTGAGCAACGGAATGCTGGAAACGGTGAGAAAGCTGGTGGGGTAAAAGCTGCAAGCTATGAATACTTTCCTACAAATCCATCCCGCCGATAACGTTGCGGTGGCGCTGGCGGCGCTGCCCGCGGGGAGCGCGCTGGCGGTGAACGGCGCAAGCATTACGCTGAAGTCGGACATTCCGCGCGGGCATAAGCTCGCGCTCGCGCCTCTGCAAGCCGGCGACAACGTTATCAAGTACGGCTACCCCATTGGGCACGCCGTTGCCGCCGTTGCGCAGGGCGACTTGGTGAACGAAAAAAACATAAAAACCAACCTCGAGGGGCTGCTCGAGTACAGCTACTCGCCGGTGAACGCCACGCTCAGCATTGCCAACCGCAACCTGACGTTCAAAGGCTACCGGCGCAAAAACGGCGAGGTGGGCATCCGCAACGAGCTGTGGATTGTGCCCACGGTGGGCTGCGTGAACGGTACCGCCAACCAGCTGGCGGGAATGCTCAACGCCGAAATCCGCGAGTGCAAGCTGGACTCCATTGCCGCCTACAACCACAGCTACGGCTGCTCGCAGCTGGGCGACGACCACGAAAATACGCGAAAAATCCTCCGCAACATTGTGCTGCACCCCAACGCCGGCGCCGTGCTGGTGGTAGGCTTAGGCTGCGAAAACAACCAGCTGGAGGCGTTCCGCTCCTTTTTGGGCGACTACGATACGGAGCGCATCCTTTTCCTTGAGGCGCAAAAGGTGGAGGACGAGCTGGAGGAGGGCATGGCGCTGCTGCGCACGCTGTACGCAAGGGCTTCGGCAGACGTGCGCACCCACGTGCCGCTATCGGAGCTGCGCGTGGGGCTCAAGTGCGGCGGCTCCGACGGGCTCTCGGGCATCACCGCAAACCCCCTGCTGGGCTTATTCTCCGACTTTCTGGTGGCGCAAGGCGGCGCGACCGTGCTCACCGAAGTTCCCGAAATGTTTGGCGCAGAAACCATCCTGATGAGCCGCTGCGCCAGCGCCGAGGTGTTCGATAAAACGGTGCACCTGATAAACGACTTCAAAGAGTACTTTGTGAAAAACAACCAGCCGATATACGAAAATCCCTCGCCCGGCAACAAGGCAGGCGGCATCTCCACCCTCGAGGAAAAATCGCTGGGGTGCACGCAAAAATCCGGCACCTCGGAGGTTAGGGATGTGCTGATGTACGGCGAGCGCATCAGGCAAAAAGGCCTGAACCTGCTCAGCGCCCCCGGCAACGACCTCGTAGCGGCCACGGCGCTGGGAGCGTCGGGCTGCCACATGGTGCTCTTCACCACCGGACGGGGAACGCCCTTTGGCAGCTTTGTGCCAACCATAAAAATATCGACCAACACCCCGCTCTTTCAAAGCAAGCCCGGGTGGATTGACTTCAACGCCGGAAGCATTGTGGAGAACGAGCCCATGTACGCCGCCGCCGAGCGCCTCATAGCCTACCTGATAGGCGTTGCCAACGGCGAGCGCGTGAATACCGAAAAGAAAAATTTCAGGGAAATTGCCATATTCAAAACCGGAGTAACCTTGTGAATTAGGAATTACGAATTAGGAATTA
>JAITQP010000113.1 GCA_031288885.1 Prevotellaceae bacterium
GGGGCGGGAGCCAGCGCGGAGCCGAAAAGGCTCAGCACTTGGTTCACCTTGTCCATCCGCAGGGTTTGCTTCCCCTGCTCAAGCTCCCGCACAAAGCGTAGCCCAACGCCTGACTTTTCCGACAAGTCAACCTGCGTCAGGCGGTATTGCTTCCGCATTTGCTTTACGTATTCCGGTAGCGTTAGATGTTCCATTTTACCCCATTTTATACCTGATTGGGTGCAAAGATACTACTATTTTCCGAATTTATACCTTTAAGGGTGTAAAAATGGTGCTGACGCTGAAATTTTCCTCCCTGATTTTGCGCCATCGGCTGCCGCTTCAGGCTTTGAAAGCTGCCGCAAACACCACCGCGACCATCATCGAGCAGCCCGAAAAGACGTACCACGCGAGCGGCCATCCGCAGGCGTCCACCACGGCGCCCGCGGCGTAGGAGCCGATGAGCGCCCCAAACCCGTTGGTCATAATCATAAAAACGCCCTGCGCGCTGGAGCGGATGGCGCTATCGGTTGCCTGCTCTACGAACAGCGACCCCGATATGTTGAAGAAGTCAAACGCCACGCCGTACACCAGCATGGAAAGGATGAGCATCCACACGCCGCCGCTCGGGTTGCCGGCGCCCAGCAGGCCAAAGCGAAAAACCCACGCCAGCATCGCAATGAGCATGACTTTCTTAATCCCAAAGCGGCTCATGAAAAACGGTATCAGCAGTATGCACAGCGTTTCGGAGAGCTGCGAAAGCGCAATGAGAATGTTGGCGTGCTCCACCCCAAACGTGCCCTGATACTCCGGTATGCTCCCAAAATAGTTGGTCAGGTAGGTGTTGCCAAACGCGTTGGTTATTTGCAGCGACATGCCGAGCAGCATTGAGAAGATGAAGAAAAGCGCCATCTTCTTTTGCCTGAAGAGCGAAAACGCTTGCAAGCCGAGGATTTCCACCCACGATTTTTGCCTCATGCTCCGGCTCACCGCGCACGTGGGCAGGGTGAACGCGTACACGCCAAGCGTCAGGCCAAGCGCCGCCGACAGGTAAAGCTGGCCGGCGGTGGCGGCAAACCCCAGCAAATCTACCGCCACCATGGCGCAAATAAAGCCCACGGTGCCCCACACGCGGATGGGCGGGAACGCCCTTACCGCGTCCACGCCGGAAAGGCTCAGCGCGTTGTACGCCACCGAATTGGAAAGGGCGATGGTGGGCATGTAGAACATTACGCTCAGCAGCATGAACGGGTACAGCTGCGCGTAGCCGGTCTGCGGAGCGGCGGCAAGCAGCAGCAGCGCGGCAGCAATGTGGCAGCCGCCCAGCACCTTTTGCGCCGGAACCCACCGGTCGGCAATGATACCCATAACGGCAGGCATAAACAGCGAGGCTATACCCATGGTGGCAAAGAAGCTGCCTATCTGCAAGCCCTCAAAATGCAAAACGCCCCCAAGGTACGCCCCCAACGAAATCAGCCACGCGCCCCACACCGCGTACTGCAAAAAGCTCATGATAATTAGCCGTCGCGCCATGCTCAACTTCCCATGCTCCATTGTACGATTGTTTTCATCAGCTCCACCGTATTGTCAACCCCGAGCAGCGACACGTCGATGGAGAAGTGGTACGACGACGACCCTCCCCACTCCTTATCCGTGTAGTACTTGTAGTAGGCCGCCCGCGACTTGTCGGCTTTCCGCATCATCTCCTTCGCCTCGCCCTCGCCCACGCGGTGGCGCTCAGCGATAGCTTTGATGCGGTTTTCGGGCGTATTGTGGATAAAAAAGCTTATCAGGTCGGGGTTGTCGCGCAGCACGTAGTCGGCGCAGCGCCCCACCAGCACGCACGACTCGCCCTTGTCCACAATGCTGCGGATGGCGTTGCTCTGGAGCAAAAACAGCCGCTCGTTGGACAGGACGTCGGGGTACGGCGTGTAAACGCCCAAGTTCGGAAACCCTACGGAGAACACGTACTGCAGCCCGCTGGACGTTCTTTCGTCGGCTTGCTCAAAGACCTCGCCGCACAGCCCGCTTTCCTTTGCCGCCTCTGCAAGCAGCTCCTTGTCGTAGCAGGCAACGCCAAGGTCTTTTGCCAGCGCTTGGCCTATAAGGCGACCCCCGCTGCCAAACTGCCGACCAATGGTAATGATAGTTCGCTTTTTCATTTTACATTTTACGTTATTGTTCAAGCAAATTTACGCGAAAACCGTACGATTTCCAAATGCGCGTGCAGAATTTTTTACAAAAGGGCGATTAAGGCATACTGCAAAGCTACCAATCGCGCTGTCCCTAAGCGGAGGACGGAGCGGCGGGGTATGCTCCCTGTAAATTCTGCAAATCGCCCCACCTTACCCCTCCTGACATTAGCATTTTTTACAAATATTTTTTTACGAAAAAATTTGTTTTGCAAAAAAAACTATACTACATTTGTCGCAGCTTTAAAATCGAAATAAAATTCATCATTTTAAAAATGAGCCAATAAAAAATATAATAGATATTATCCACTGATAATACAACAGCTTTTACTTCTTATAGGCGACACCTGAAGAATCACCAAATTTTTTTATGTAGTAGCCTTATGATGAGTAAAAGCTCGTGTTTTTGGGCACGGGCTTTTTCTTGTCGCTACTATGGGTTTTTGGTGATACCTTCAGGGTCGGACAGAAAAATGTTCGCGCCCTTTTTTTATACCCATATATAAACATTATACAGCACAAGGGAAGCCGAAAACTTTATAGAGTAGGCAAAGTAAAAATTACAAATTAAACACTATGAAACGGAATTATTTTTTGGCTGCTACGGTAGCAATCGCCGCGGGCGTAATGGTTACGGGCTGCGGAGGAGGTAAGATGGCGCTGGAGAGCACCACAGGACAGAAAAAAATTGAGCAGGATATCTGCGAGCAGCTGCAGGAGGAAAAGCCTGCCCTACGGGCAGTAGGCATTGGACAGCACTTTCAGGAGTCCACCGCCAGAAACATTGCCGAGGCGCAGGCGCGCGCGCAGTTTGCGAGAGCGCTCTCCTCGAAAGTCAAAACGGCTACAACGTCGGAGGCCAGCAGCTACACGGTTTCCTCCAGCGACCTTGCCACGGGCAATAGCATCTCCGACCAAATTGCAAAGACAAACAGCTTTGTAGATGCTGCGGCCAACGAGGTGGTTGCCGGCACCGTGCCCATCAAGATCTCCAAGTACATGCTTTCCAACAACCAGTACAAGGTTTACGTTTGCCTTGAGTACCAAAAGGGCGTGTCGGAGCTGGCGGCGGAGGTTGCCAAGCGGGTGGAGCAGAAAATCCCCGACGAGCAAAAGCACAAAATGAACTTTGAGTTTGAGCAGTACCGCAAGCGGATAGAGGCCGAGCTGGAGAAAAGCAAGTAACGGAAAAATAGCTATGCCATGAAAATCAGCTGTACTATAGTAGCGCTCTGCCTGCTGCCGCTCGTTGTGCTCGGGCAGGGCGCGCCGCGCTGGGTAAGCAGCCAGTGGCGGGAGTCGTTTTTTCCGCCGAGCACCTACTTTACCGGCTTTGTCAGCGAATTTGCCATCCCCGGCGAGCCGGAGGACAAGGCCAAGGTGAGGCTGGAGAACGACGCCAAGCGCAAGCTGCTGGAGAGCATTCGGGTCAGCGTGCAGTCCGACCAAACAATGGTTGACCAAAGCGTAGAGGCAAACGGAGCGCTTGAGCAGTCCTACGCCTCGTACAGCTCCGTGGTAAGCACCTCCGCCAGCGCGGAAATTGTGGGGCTAACGGCAGAGGCGTACTACGACCGGCGCGACGACATGTTCTACGCCTTTGCCTACGCCAGCAAGAACGACCTCAAGGAGTACTACAAGTCCGGCGTGAGCGTTGCCGTGCAGAAGATTGAGTCCGCCATGCGCAGCGCCCGCCAGCAGGAGAACAGCGGCAACAAGGGGCGGGCAAAAAAGCTGTACGAAGCCGCGCAGCCGCTCTTTGCCGAGCTGGAGTTTGCGCAGGCGCTGCTGGCTGCCGTGGGCAGCGACGAGGGCAGCATACAAACCGCCAAAGCGCTCGCCCTCAAGTCGGAGCTCACCGCCGCGATGGCGCGAATGCAGAGCGCCATTGCCGTGTACATATCCTCCACGGAGCACAACTTTGACCAGCGCGTGCGCCTGCTGGAAACAAAGCTCAAGGCCGAGCTCTCCAAGCGGGGGTACAGCTTTGTTGCCAACCGCCAAAGCGCAGACTGGCTGCTGACCATAGACGCCTCCACCCGGGAGGGCAGCGAAACGAACGGGGTTTACGTGTCGTACTTAGATGCTGAAATTTCCATTATAGAGCAGCGAACGAGGAAGGAAATCTACGGCAACACCTTTACCGACCTCAAAGGCGCGGGGCTCGACTACAAAACGGCAGGGCGAAAGGCCTACGACAGCGGGCTGAAAGCCATTACGGACGAAATCGTAAAAAGCATTGAGCGATAACAAACAAACAAGCTACAAAAACAACAATTAACAACAATCAAGCAATGAAAAAATTTCTCATTTTAAGTACCTGCATTTTATGGTACGGCGGCATTTTTGCCCAAGATAAAAAGGTGGCGGTGTTTGACCCCGCCGGCGACGT
>JAITQP010000007.1 GCA_031288885.1 Prevotellaceae bacterium
CCACGCAAAGCGGCGACATTACGTGGACGGTTACCGAAACAAACGCCGACAACCGGCTGTGCGCGTACGCCACCACCGTCAGCGTGGGCGATACCACCAAGTCCACCCTTAAAGCGAACACATCACGCTGGTATAAGCTCACCGCGCAGGCAGGAAAAACGTACGAAATTTCCGGCAGCGGGAGCTACACCCCAAGCGTTGCCATCCTGAGCGGAACGTGCGACGATCTCGACGAGGTGATGTACAGCTATAGCTCCGCTCCCCTCCTATTCCAACCGAAGGAAACCGGCGAGTACTACATCCAGTATAGCTACAGCTCAACAAGCGAGTCCGTCTGGAGCTGGCAGGTGCGCGAGGTAACCGAAAACACGATTTGCGCCAACGCCACCGCGGTAGCGGAAAATGCGCAGGTGAGCAACACGCACACGGGCGGCAAATCGCGGTGGTACACCTTTACCACGTCTGCGGCAGGGAAGTACGACGTTAACGCGCCTGCGGGGCAAACCGTTAGGGTATGGGCAGGCTGCGGAGGCAGCACGCCGCTGGCAACAGCCTCCGGCAGCGCCACCTTCGATGTCGCAGCAAACGTTACGTACTACATAGAGTGGGTTGCCGCAGCAAGCTACGAGTACTCCTACAAGTGGAGCATCAGCCAGCACGCGGCGGCAAGGCTCACGGAGCTTTCGGTTGGCTACCCGCTATCGCCGGAGTTTACGCCAAGCACCACCTCCTACACGGTGAACGTGCCGAATAGCGTAGATAAGGTTACCATTTACGCCGCTGCGCCGGACGGAGCAGCAATTACAGGGGATACGGGCGAAAAAACTCTTAGCGAGGGGAATAATCCCTTTACGGTTACGGTAACCCTTGAGGGCGAGAGCAAGACCTACACGATAACCGTTCGCCGCGCGCCCGAAAACGCCAGCGACGACGCCACGCTAAGCACCCTGACGGTAAGCTCGGGAAGCCTTACGCCGGCGTTCAGCACCGACGTTACCAGCTACACCGTGAGCGTGGGCAACGACGTTAGCAGCATCACCATTGCGGCAACGGCAACCGATGAGGGAGCTACTGTTAACGGCGCAGATGAGTACGGGCTGAACGTAGGCGCCAACACTTTCACCGTTACGGTTATTGCCGAGGATGCAAAAGCGGAAAAAAGCTACAGCATCATCGTTACGCGCGCCGCAGCGGAAGTGCTGAGCGTTACGGTAGCGCCCGCCACGGCTGACGTGCAGAAAGGCTCAACGCAGCAGTTCACCGTCACCGTAGCGGTTACGGGCGGCTTAGCGCAAACGGTAACGTGGAGCGTTGCGGGCAACACCTCTGCAGGCACCTCCATCAGCGCCACGGGCTTGCTCACGGTAGCCGACGACGAAACGTCCACCACGCTCACCGTTACGGCCACCCCCACCGCTGACGTTACAAAGCAGGGCACAGTAACGGTAACGGTAACGGCTGTCGCCGAAACCGGCGTGGAGCGTCAGCTCACGGCCGCCATTGCGCCCTACCCAAATCCGTTTACCGGCGCGCTGCACCTCGCCGGCGCGGAGGGCTGCACGCTGCGGGTCATCAGCGCCTCCGGCGCAACGGTGTACTTCCGGCTGATAACCTCAACAAACGAAACCATCCACTTGGAAAGCTTGTCGGCGGGCCTGTACTTCCTGCACTTTGAAAAAGACGGGAAGCACAAAACGCTGCAAGTCGTAAAGCAGTAGCCGCCAACGCCGCTACAAAGGAAGCCGCTCTCCGCAAGGGGAGCGGCTTTTTTGCGCGCCGCGCGGGACGCGGCAACCTCAGTACAAGCTGCACCAATAGCGCAAAAATATTTTCCAAAGTAAAAACATTTACTACCTTTGCATAGAACTTTTAAGCAAAGAGGGTTTTATGACTACTACCATACAAGCATACTACAACGGGACGGCTTTTGTGCCAGCTAAATTATTAGATATCCAAAAGGGAGAGGTGGTCACGCTGTCGATTTCACAAGATAGCGCGCCTACCGAAGATGCTGCGCAAAAATTGATGATATTCAAGCGCATTACAAACAACTTGTGCAAGCTTAATGACGCCACCCCCCTTTCTCCAGAGTTTGATACAATCTTATCACAACGCGTCCGCCTGAAAGAGATGACAGGGTTATGACTTTTGTTCTCGACACAAATATAATTTCTTTCTACCTGAAAGGGCACGAGCTGGTAGCGAATAATATCGCAAGTGCGCTAATAAAAGGGCATAATATACTTATTGCACCTATCGCATATTATGAAATAAAACGTGGGCTTATGGCGGTTAACTCACAACAGCGGCTGAAGGAGTTCAACAGCTTTTGTGAGCTGTTTGGTGTGGGGCAATTTAACAATAGCATTTTAGACGCTGCGGCTGAAATCTACGTTGAGCAAAGAAAAAAGGGACACACCATAGATGACGCCGATATTTTTATAGCTGCTTATTGTAGAAATCAACAACATACGCTCGTAACCAATAATATTAAGCACTTTGAGCATATCGCAGGGTTAACGTTGCTCGATTGGACGCTGCCCCACCCTGCGTAACCCCCCCAACGGGGCTCGAAATCCTGTAGGGTTTTACGCGCGCCGCGCGGGACAATTCACTTTTTTTGCGTACTTTTGCGCAGCAACATTTGGACATAACCCCTGTAAACTTATGCGTTTTCCACATCTTATAATTTTCGGGTTGATTTTCGCCCTTGCCGCAACGGCGTGCGGAGACAAAAAGCGTATTCCGGAGCGCAAGCTGGTCAGGATATTAGCGGAGATGCACCTTGCCGACGCCGTGCTGGAGGTAACCCGCACGTCGTCGCACGCCTCGTGGAGGAGCGACTCCACGGCGGTGTACAAGGCCATCCTCGACCGCTACGGCTACACCCCCGACCAGCTCTACAGCTCCATAGCCCGCTACAACCGCTCAAAGGATAAGGCCACCACGCTGTACAACAAGGTCAACAAGCGGCTGGAGAAGCTGCAGGGCAGCGCAAAAAAGCAGGTGGAGGCGCTGCACCGGCAGCAAAACCGCTGGACGGAGAAGCCGGACTGGACGCTGCCGGAGGACGGCGACACCGCGCGGCTGCCGTTTTCCATCCCCGTGGAGGGGTCGGGCGAGTACATTCTGGAGGCCACCATTGCCCTCTACAACGCCGACTCGGTAACCCGCCCGCGAATGACAATGTGCCTCTACGCCGCCAACGGTGACTCCGCGCTGCTGCAGGTGGAGCGGGCGGTGCAGCGCAACGAGGCTGGGCAGCGCTACTCCCTCTCCATCGTCAACCGCCACAGCGCGGCTACGCACGTGCGCGGCTACGTTTTTGGCTGCGACGCCGACTCGCTGAGCCGCACCACCCGACGCCTTGCCGCAACGAACATCATGCTGCGCTTTTTGCCCTCCGGCGAGGAGCAAGCCACGGAGCGCGCCACGCCGTTGCCGCCGCCGGTGCGGGTTTCCCTGATTGACGCGCCCCGCCCGCTACCTGCGTACGTAGAGTAGCAACAATTCTCAAACTTTCGACAGCAAGCCGTGATGCGAAAAATTGCCGCCCACTACATTTTCCCCATAAGCGACCCGCCCATCCGCAACGCCATCCTCACCCTCAGCGACGAGGGCGAGGTGCTCAACCTCTCCGCCGCCGACGGCGCGCTACAGGAGAGCGAGGGCGTGGAGTTCTACAGCGGCGCGCTCGTGCCCGCCTTTGTTAACGCGCACTGCCACTTGGAGCTTTCGCACCTCAAGGGGGAGGTGCCGCCGCACGCCGGCTTGGCGGGCTTTATCTCCGGCCTCGCCGCGCGCCGCAGCAACGCTACCCGCGAGCAGGAGCTGCGCGCCATCGCCCTCGCCGACGCGCAGCTGTACGCCGGCGGAACCGTCGCCGTAGGCGATATTTCCAACAGCAACCTTACCTTTGAGGTGAAGGCGCGCAGCCCCATCTTCTACCATACCTTTATTGAGCGATTTGGCCTGCGCCGCGAGGACGTTGCGCGCGCCGTGCAGTCGGCGGAGGCGCTGGCGGAGGAGGCAGCCCAGCGGGGGCTGGCGGCTTCGCTAACGCCGCACGCGCCGTACTCAACGCGGAGCGAGCTCTACGCCGCGCTTGCGCAGAGCAGCCGCTGGAGCGTGCACAATCAGGAGAGCCGCGACGAAAATTTGCTGTTCACGGAGGGGCGGGGCGCGCTGCGCGAGCTGTTTGAGTCCATGGGGTTGCCCCCGATACCGCCCACCGGAAAATCCTCCATCCACCACACGCTGCAGCACGTCCGCGAAGCGCAGCCGCTCCTGCTGGTGCACAACACCTGCACCTCTGCCGACGACTACGACGCTGCCGCCGCGCGCTGCAAACGCATCTCGTGGACGCTTTGCCCCGCCTCCAACATGCACATTGAGCGCACCCTGCCGCCGCTGCCCATGCTGCGGGCAAAGGGTGCCGCCATTGCCCTCGGCACCGACAGCCTCGCCTCCAACAGCAGCCTCAACCTGCTGGACGAGCTCAAGCTCCTTGCGGCGCACTTCCCCAACGTCCCGCTGGACGAAATGCTGCGCTGGGCTACCCTTGGCGGCGCAACGGCGCTGGGGCTGGAGCACATTTTCGGCACGCTTGAAAGGGGCAAGCGCCCGGGCGTTACGCTCCTCTCCAACCTCGACCTTGATAAGCTAAAACTTACCCCCGAAACAAAATCGCGCCTACTTACGAAAAAAAATGCCTATATTTGCCCCGAATTTTAGGCGATTAAGGTTAGAAAAAGAAACTATACATGACTATATTAGCTACTATCATTTTGGGCGTTGTGGCCTACCTGCTGGGCTCTATCCCCAGCGCCGTGTGGATTGGGAGGTCGTTCTACGGCGTGGATGTTCGCGACCACGGCAGCGGCAACGCCGGCACCACCAACGTGCTCCGCGTGCTGGGCGTAAAGGCGGCAATACCCGTCCTCATGGTTGACTTGCTCAAGGGGTTGCTGGCGGTGCTGGCGGTTTACCTCATTCCGGAGGTTGATAGCAGCGCGGAGCTGTTTAGCGTAGCGAAGATTGCCTACGGCCTGCTGGCGGTTATCGGGCACATGTATCCGGTGTTTGCCGGATTTCGCGGAGGCAAGGGCGTGGCCACCACGCTGGGCGTTGCCATTGCCATACAGCCGCTCGGCGCGCTCGCGGCGCTCGGCATTTTTGTGGCTGTTTTTGCCGTCACGCGCTACGTATCGCTCGGCTCAATGTGCGCGGGGCTGGCCTTTCCGCTGGCAACCATCTTTTTGCTGCACGAGCCGCGGCTTTCCGTCCAGCTCTTCGTAACGTTTGTTTGCCTCCTGCTGTTCTACACCCACCGCAAGAACACCCAACGCCTGCTCAAGGGCGTGGAGCCCAAAACGGTGTTCAGGAAGAAAGGTGGGAATTAGGAGCGGTTTTGCCGCAGCTTACAGAAAAACGATTTGCCCCGCTGCTGCCTGAAAGGCAGGA